>DASPZW010000425.1:0-2316 GCA_035636055.1 Actinomycetota bacterium | reverse complement strand
GATCGCCGGGCTCGACGACGGGGAGGGGGCGACGGGCCTCGATGCCCTTCTGCGCAGCCGGCTGGTGCAGTCGGTCGGAGGGAGCTGGCTCGAGTTCGTCCACCCCGTTCCACCAGGCGCTCTGCGAGGACGCCGGTCCGGCCGTGCAGACCCGGCTTCACGCCCGGGCATTCAGGCTGTTGCACGCCAAAGGCCTGGACGACGAGGCCGCCGAGCACGCGGTGCGAGGAGAGCTGGCGGGCGACCCCGAGGCCATCCACGTGCTCGAGGCCTCCGGGCGGACGGCGCTGAGCACGGGGGCACTCGGTGTGGCGGCGGAGCGGCTGGGGGCAGCGGTCGAGCTTGCCGGGCAGCGGGCGACCCCCGACCTGCTCGCGGCCCTTGGCCATGCTCTCCTCGTACACGGACGGACGGCGGCGTCGCTGGCGGTGTGGGACCGGCTGCTCGCGCAGGAGGATCTCTCCCCGACCGCGCGGATCCAGGCCCTGAGGATCAAGGGCCTGGCGCACGCCAGCACGGCCGACCATGAACGCGCCGCCCTGGCGTACGGGGAGGCAGCCCGCCTCGCCGAGCCCGACTCGTCTGAGCTTGCCGCCGACATCCTCGTCGACCAGGCGCTCGTCTCCTGGCTCTCCGGCGGCCCTGCCCGCTCCCTGCCGCTGGTATCGCGGGCCAGGGAGCTGGCCGGCGATGGTACGGGGCGTGTCCAAACCCGGGTGGCCGCCGCCAGGGGGTTCACCGCGTGGATGTCGGGCGATCCGGATGGGCTCGACGCAACCACGGCGGCGGCCGGGCCCCTGGTGATCGACCCTCTCTCCGACGTGGCGGACCTTTGCGCAGGTCTGCCCTCGACGCTGGCGATGTACGCCACGGCCACGTCGCTGGCAGAGCGATTCGGCGACTCCGAGCGCGCGGCCAGGGTGGCACTGGCGGCGGCAGAGCAACTCGGTGCTGCCCAGACAACCGCCTGGTTCGCGATCAGCCACTCCTACACCCTCTACCGCATGGACCGGCTCACCGAAGCGCGGGGCTTCGCCCGGCGGGCGGAGGAGCTCAGCGAGTTCTTCCCGATGATCGACCCCTACCTGGCCTGCGCCCATGCCAGCCTTGATCTCCATCTCGGCCACGAGGCAGCGGCGACCTACTGGTGCGAGCAAACGGAGCAACGCGCGTGCCCCCGGGACGAATGGCTGGCCCTGCTCTTCGCCTGGGACTGCCAGGGCCACCTCCTGTTCCGTCGGGGCGACCCCGCCGGGGCAAGCGCGTTCTACGAGCGCGTCGAGGCGGCCAGCAACAGGATGGGGCTCGGCGAGCCGTGCCTTGCCCCGTGGGCACGTCACGCCATAGCTGCCTACCTCGGTTGCGGGCGGACCGGCGACGCCCGGCGGGTCCTCGCCTGGCTGGAGCGGTGCGCGGCGCGGCTGCCGTGCCGCTGGCCACGCATCGCGATCGCCTCGGGGCGGGCCTGGCTGGCCGAGCAGGATGCCGACCGTTCGGCTGCCCGGGCCCACTTCGACGTCGCCCTGGAGCTCCACGAGGGCGTGCAGCTCCCGCTGGAGCGTATCGAGACCCTGCTCGACTACGGCGCGCTGCTCCGCCGGAGTGGGGAGCCCGCTCAGGCCAGAGGTCTCCTGGCAGAAGCAGTCCGCCAGGCGGAGGCTCGGGGGGCGGTCTGGCTGGGAACCCTGGCTGCGGAGGAATTGAAGGTGTCCGGAGGCCGCCGGCGGCGGCGGATCGGCGAGCTCACCCCGCAGGAGGAGCGGGTCGCTGTGGCGGCCGCAAGCGGCAAACACAATGCCGAGCTGGCCAGCCAGCTCTCGGTCTCGGTCAACACCATCGAGACGCATCTCGGCCACATCTACGCCAAACTGGGCCTCCGCTCGCGCTCGGAGCTCGTGGCGAGGAAGGCTCGTGGGCAAGGAACCAGCGGGCGTTGAGAGATCACGGTGTTCCGTGATGCTTCCCAAGCCTCCCACGTGCATGCTTCGATACATGGACTTGCCTTCGAGCGACGAGCCGGGGTCCCGACCGGCGGGTACCGTTCACCCATTCACGCTGGGCCATCGGCGGGTCGACCCTGCGCCGCCGCCGGCCGTCCAGCTGGTGCAGGTCGATCTCCACCTGGTCCTGGCGCCCGGCCCCCGGCTTTCGGGCACGGTCGGCCGGCTCGGCAACTCGGACTACCGCCCCTTCCAGGGGTGGGTCGATCTGATCTGATGTGCGCCATCGATCACCTGCGGACCCCGGTCGCTGAAAGAATGATCGAAATTTCCCTGGCGGAGGCGCACCGCCAGCAGATCAGCCGGTGGTTCTAGG
>DASPZW010000424.1:0-2898 GCA_035636055.1 Actinomycetota bacterium | reverse complement strand
GTGCGGCTTGGGGATGCCGACCTCGTCCGAGAAGAAGTAGTGGTCGAGGGCCAGGCTGTGCATCCGCAGGGCCTCCCGGACCACCCGGCTCGGCGTGAACCCGGTGTCGCAGATGAGGGCCGTGGGGATCCCTGCCCGCCGGATGGCGTCGAGGGCGCCGGCGGCTCCCTCCACCGGTGCCGTCCCGACGGTGAGGGTGCCGGTGGCGATCGCCTCGGCTAGCTCGTCGATGTCCGACACCCCGGCCTCGAGACCCAGCTCGTCGAGGCACCAGCGGGCGGCCCCCTCCGGGCCGAACATCCGCCCACCGCGCCATTCTTCGAGATGGAAGGCCCAGGAACGGTCGATGAGCGCGATGGCCGCCTCCGGAGCGATCTCCCGCCCCAGCCGTCCCGCCACGCCCGCCAGGGCCGCCCCGCGCTGGCGGAGCGCGCCGTCAGCGTCCAGGTCGTTGAGGAGGGTGGACCAGCAGTCAATGGTGACCGCCTTCGGGGGCCGGGGGATGGCAGCCATCGGGGCAGTGTCTCACGGGCACGGTCTTGACATGCCGGCAGAATCCGTGTATATACACGGTATGGATCACGACGCGACACTACAGGATGCCTGCTTCCGGGTGGTCGCCGAGTGTGCGTGCGAGGGGCTCCGGCGAACAGCCCGGGCGGTGACCCAGTTGTACGAGGACGCCCTTGCCCCGAGCGGGCTCCGGGCGACCCAGTTCCCCATCCTCGTCGCCCTGGCCGCAGCAGGCCCGCTCCCGGTGACCCGCCTGGCGGACGCCCTCGGCCTGGAACGCACGACCCTCACCCGCAACATGCGGGGTCTGCAGGACCTCGGCCTCATCGCCATCGCGGGGGGAGACGATCGGCGGACCCGCGTGGTCGAACTCACGCCGGAGGGAAGCCGGTGCCTCTCGGAAGCACTACCCCTGTGGGAGCAGGCGCAGGGCCACGTCGAAGAGCGGTTCGGCCATGTCCGGCTCCAGGGGCTCCACGGCGAGCTCTCCCGGTTGACCGAGATCGTCCGGAGCTGAATTCTCCCCACGCTTTGTCGCACGGTCCGATAGGTGTAGGTACACGAAAGGGGGCAGGACATGATCGCAGCACCGCTTGCGGTGGTGGTCGTTGTCAGCATGGTGGGGCTCGCCGGGTTGTACGTGGGCGGCATCCTGTGGGGGGCCCGAGACGTTCCCCTCACCCCGGAGGCCGAGGCCGTCCGCAGCCTCGCCGCGCTGACGGTCGGGGGATGGGCGGTCCTGGCCGTTCTCCTCGCAGCCCGTGGGACGTTTGCCACTCATGCTGACCGCTTCAATCCCGGGGTCCTCGTCGGCCTGGTCGCCCCAATCCTCCTCGGCGTGCTCCTGTTCTCGACCGTCGGCCCGCTGCGCACGCTTGCCCGCGCCATTCCCGTGCCCTGGCTGATCGGCATCCAGGTCTACCGGGTGTTCGGCGTCACGTTCGTGATCGCTGCTCTGCAGGGCCGGATGCCCTATGAGTTTGCCCTTGCCGCCGGCCTCGGGGACATGGCCATCGGGGTGCTGGCCCCGCTGGTGGCGATCGGCCTGGCGAGGGGGAGGCGCGGTGCCCGGGCACTCGCAGTGGCCTGGAACGTCGCCGGCATCGCCGACCTGGTGGTGGCGGTGACGTTGGGGGTCCTCACATCTCCGTCGACGTTCCAGGCTCTCGCCCTGGGGCACCCCAATGCGGCGATCACCCGGTTCCCGTTCGTCCTCGTTCCCGTCTTCGCCGTTCCCGCCTCCGTGCTGTTGCACGTCCTCGCCCTGTGGCGCCTGCGCGACCCGGCGCCAGCCGCCTCTGTGAGCCGGAGCCGCTCTGGGGGGACGGGTTCCCACACCACCGTCCATCCGTCAGCCCCGAGGGCACGGCCGGGAAGGTTCTGACACAAGGATTCCCGGGCGGCGGGGGGCCATGGGGTAAGTCGACCACTCTTCGTGGTCACATCGGATTCGCTATTTTCCCATAACACCCGTTTTAGGTGCCGTGCAGAAGCCACGAACTCAAACTTTGGCTGTTTGACAGCGCCTGGCGCGGGGAGACAGCCAAAGATGCGCCGGGACCCGCCCACCAGGTACGAGGGCGACCACAGAACGTGGTGACGCTGGAGCTCCGGAGCCCTCACCTATGGCGGTTTTTACACGAAGACGGTCCGCTGCCGCCGGGCGGCCCCCGGCCCGAAACTTTTCCCGGCATCAAAAACGGGCCGTTTTTTGTCAGTACCTCTCCGTACCATCGTTCCTGCCAGTTGATGTGTGGGACGGATGACGGGGAGGTGGCATGGACGCAGGTCTGCTCGTGCTGGCGGTGGCCATCGTCGCCGCTGCCGTCATCCTGCGCCGCCGCGGCCCGGCAGGCCCGGACGAGGCCACCCGGATCCTTCAGGCCCGGGTGGACCAGACCGCGGCGTCGATGTCGGAGTTGCTGGGCAAGTTCGAGGAGCGCCGGCGCCTGGAGGAACAGGCGACCGGCGCCGTGGGGCGCATCGAGCGGCTGGTCGCCGGCTCGTGGTCCAAGGGGCGAGTGGGGGAGAACCTGCTGGGCGCCGCGCTGGGGGAGTTCCCGCCCGACATGGTCCAGCGTGACTTCACGCTCGGTGGACGGGTCTGCGAGTTCGCGCTCGCCCTGCCCGACGGCAAGTTCCTGCCCATCGACTCCAAGTGGCCCGGCGTGGAGACGGCGGCCCGCCTCGAGGACGAGGCGGACCCGCTGGTCAGGGAGGAGCTTCGCCGGCGGGTGGAGAAGATCGTCTGTGCCCGCATCCGTGAGGTAGCGGGGTACGTCGACGTCTCCCTGACCGCGCCCCTCGCCGTCATGGCGGTCCCCGACGCCGTCTACGCCTGCTGCCGAAAGGCGCACCGGCTGGCCAAGGACGCCCGCGTGCTCA
>DASPZW010000423.1:0-2113 GCA_035636055.1 Actinomycetota bacterium | reverse complement strand
CCTCGGTGGTGGGGGCCGACTTCTCCGCCGAGGCCGTGAGCTTCTGCACCCGCAACCGCATCGTGCCCGGCCTCCGCTTCGCCGAGGGGGATGCCGAGGCCCTCCCCTTCCCCGATGCCTCGTTCGATGCGGTCCTCAACGTCGAGTCCTCCCACTGCTACGGGTCGATGGCGGGCTTCCTCTCGGAGGTCCATCGGGTGCTCCGACCTGGCGGCCGGTTCCTGTTCGCCGACTTCCGCCCGGCGGACCGGCTCGCCGAACTGCGGCACCAGTTCGTGGCGTGCCCAATGGAGCTGATCGAGGAGGAGATCATCACCTCCAACGTCGTTGCGGCGCTGGAGCAGGACAGCACGCGCAAGGTGGGCCTCATCCGCCAGTACGTGCCCCGGTGGCTGCGCGGTCCCTTCTCCAGGTTCGCCGGCACCGAAGGGTCCCGGACCTACGAGCAGTTCAAGAGCCGGCAGACCGAGTACCTGCGCTGCGTGCTGCGCAAGGACGATTGCGTCCCGCCACCCGGCGGCGCCTGCCCTTGAGCCGTTCCGGGCCGTACGAGGCGGACAATAGCGGTAAGCTCGGCGGATGAGCGAGTATCGCTTCACCACGAAGGACGAGCAGGAACAGCAGAGGGTCGAGACCCAGCGCCTCGAGCAGGAGAGGTTGGCGAAAGAACGCGAAGAGGCTGCCGGCAGGAAGCAGTCGGAGCTGGCGACCTGGTTGGAGACCTTTCCCTTCATCCCGGAGGTCACGACGATCTGCACCGAGCTGGTCAAGGCGAACGGCGGATCGGCGCCCCCCGTGGAGTCGTGGAAGGGGATTCCCTACACGAAGGGGTCCTACATCTGGGACGTCGCCGTGCCCGGTGGGAGGAAATTCAAGGTCGAGCTGGTGGCCCGTGACGGCCTGACCCAGTGGTTCAGCGCCGAGGACTGGCCCGCCCGCGCCGACCTGCATGGCAACTCGTACGTGCAGCTTGAGAACGCGACCTTGGACCCCGAGCTCCTCCAGGAGTACCTCGAGAAGGCGACCGGCCTGCCCGTCCGGCACCGGTAGCGCGCGCCCGCTCCCGGGCGCGCGCCGAGCAGCGGTCAGTCGATACTGAGCGCGACCTTGCCGCGGGTATGGCCGCCCTGGACCGCTTCGAGAGCGGCTCGGGCCTCCTCCAGCGGGAAGACCTGCGCAAGCTCGACGCGTAGCTGGCCGCCGGCCACCAGCGCGGTGATGGCCTCCAGGCGCTGCCGGTTCACCGAGGCGCTGAAGAAGTCGGCGGTGATACCCGTTGCCGGATCGATCTCCGGCGGGGGATAGCCGATGAAGGCCCCCCGGCCCCCGGCCCGGACACCTCTGAGCGCCTCCTGGGCGGTTGCACCCCCGGCGGCGTCGAAGAGCGCATCCACCCCGCCCGGCACCACCGCAAGCACCTCTTCCGACCAACCGGGCTCAGCGTAGTCAAAGGCGTCGCTCGCGCCGAGCCTGCGGACGTAGTCGAGGTTCCGGGCGCTGGCGACGCCGAGGACCCGGGCTCCCAGTGCCGCGGCAATCTGCACCGCCATGGTGCCGACACCGCCGGAGGCAGCCGTGATCAGCACTGTCTCGCCAGGCTGCAGGTTGATCCGGTCTGCCAGGCCCTCATACGCGGTGGCCCCGCCGACCACCAGGGCCACGGCCTCCTCGAAGCTGAGCCCGCCGGGCTTCAGGGCCGCCGCACCCGGATCCACGGCGACGTACTGGGCAAAGCCACCCGCTGTGAAGCCGGTTGAGGCAATCACCTCGTCGCCGGCCTGGAAGCCGAGGTCCGGGCCGGCCTGCTCGATGACGCCCGCCACTTCCAGCCCGGGGATAAACGGCAGGGAGGGGGTTCCGAACGTCCCGCCCATCATCTTCCAGTCCCAGGGGCCCACGCCTGCTGCGTTCGTGCGGACCAGCATCTGGCCGGATCCAACCCCCGGGGTGGGGAGATCCCCCACGATCAGCTTGTCGGGGCCCCCGATCTCCTCGATGTAGGCAGCTCGCATCCTCTCGGCCTCCTCGCGTCGTCGGTGTGGTGCGTCGGTGCCCGTCGCGGACGGGCAACGCCTACCTTACGACCGAGCGCCCGGAGGACCCGGCAGGCTGC
>DASPZW010000422.1:0-2647 GCA_035636055.1 Actinomycetota bacterium | reverse complement strand
GGGCCTCCTCCTTGTCCTCGAGTTCCCGGAAGAGCGAGGCGTGCTCGATGGCGGTGGCGAGCAGCGAGGCGACGTGGCTGAGCAGGTCGATGTCGCGCCGCCCGAAGGCCCGGTGCTCCTCGGTGTGGAGGTTGACCACCCCGATGAGCCGGTCGGCGGGCGAGATCAGCGGGACCGAGAGCATGGAGGTGTAGCGGTCGCCGCCGAGGGAGGGGATGTACTTGTACCGGGCGTCCGCCCATTTGTTATAGGCGATGACGACCGGTTCCCGGTGCTCGGCGACCCACCCCGACACTCCCTCGCCGAGCGCCAGGCTCACCGTGCCGATGACGTTGCGGTACGGCTCGCTGGCGGCCCGCAGCACGAGGTGGCCGCCGTCGGCCGGTTCGTAGAGGTGGAGGAAGCACGCATCCACACCGGTCGTCTCCTGCACGAGGTCGACCGTCGCGAACAGGACACGGTCAAGGTCGATGCCCGAGGAGAACACCTCGATGATCCTGTTGAGCGCCCGGTTCTCCTCCTGGGCTATGTTCAGCGCTTCAGCGTCGCTCGCATCCATGACCCGGATCTCCCCTGAAGCCGTGCAGGCTCGGCGGAGGATAACGGTAGCATCGTCGGGTTGAACATCGGCGCCTTTCCCGGCGCCGGGGGCCTAGGCCTCGGCGCTGGGGGTGGTGGCGGGGGTATCGACCGCCCGCAACAGGTGCCGAGCGCTGACGATCCCGACGAGCTTGTCGCCGTCGACGACGGGCAGGTGGCGGAACCCGTGGTCCAGCATCAGGGCGATGGCTTCGTGGGTGTCCATCGACGGGCTGGCGCAGAGCGGGTCCCTGGTCATGAGGTCCTCGAGCTTGGTGTTCCACGGCACCATGCCTCGGGCGACTGCCTTCATGACGTCGCGTTCGGAGACGATGCCGACGACCGATCCCTGGGTGAGGATGACGGCGGCGCCGACCTTGCGCTCGACCATGAGCTGGGCGCCCTCTTCAAGGGTCTGGTCGGGGCGGGCGGTGGTGACGTGGGGGTTCATGTGATCTTCGACCGTCGACATGCCTCGTGACCTTTCGCGACCGGGGGGACAACAAGATACACCACAGGGGGTTTGCTCCCGAGGGAGCCGACGCGGTCAGGGGAGGAGGCTGCGCTCGTAGTCCTCGAGGAGGGCGTCCACCAGGTCACGGATCGAGAGCATGCCGATGGGGATGCCGTCGTCGAGCACGATGAGGTGGCGGAACCCGCCCCGCCGCATGGTCTTGGCCGCCACGACCACGTCCCACGTCGTGGTGGCGCAGACCGGTGTCGTCGTCATGTAGGCGCTGACCGGCGTCGAGGCGAGATCGGCGCCCTCGGACGTGGCTCGCAGGACGTCCCGCTCGGTGATGATGCCGGGGTGGCCCTCGTCGGTCTGCACGATGGCGGCCCCGACGTTGCGCTCGTGCATGAGGCGGGCGGTCTCCAGCATGTTGTGGTCCGGACCGACCGTGAGGAGGCGCTGGGTGACCAGAGGCCCGATTTCCATCAGTGAATTGTGGACCCTGCCCCGGGGTGGCACAAGCGGAGGTTGGGGCCATCCCCGGCCTCACCCCGCAAGGGGAGGAACGTGCAGCAGCCCCGCCGCGTTGGCGAAGAGCGCGCCGCTGGTGGCGAGGATGCCGCGCCGGCCATCGGGCTCGGCGCCCCCCGCGAGATCGCCCGCGCTGAGCCCCGCCTCCCGGACGAGGAGCATCCCCGCCGCGACGTCCCAGGGGTCTGCCGGCAGCAGGACCAGGCCGTCGGCGCGACCCGCCGCGACGAGCGCCAGATCCAGGCTGACGCAGCCGAAGGTCCGGAAGGCACGGACCGAGGCCATGAGCCCCCCGGCGACGGACCACAGCAGTGGGGCCGGGTGGTACGCCTTGTTGACGATGAAGACGGCTGCGCCGAGATCGGCACCGGCGGATGCTTCCGGCCGGTCGAAGCCGCCGCCGCGCACGGTGGTGAAGGTGTCCCCGAGGGCGGGGGCGTGGACGACGCCAAGCACCGCGCCCGCCGCGTCGAGGCAGCCGAGCGACACGGCGAACATGGGGAGCCCGGCCACGTAGTTCGTCGTCCCGTCGAGGGGATCGACCACCCACCGGTAGGGACTCGTCGCCTCCCGGCCGGTCCCCTCCTCGGCGAGCAGCCCATCGCCGGGGAACGCCTCGCCGAGCGAGCCGGCGATCAGTGCCTCGGCCCGGCGGTCGAGCTCGGTGACGACGCCGCGCTCCTTGCGTTCGGCTGCGACGCCGGTGCGGAAGCTGCCGAGCAACAGCTCCCCGACCGAGAGGGCGGTCTGCTCAGCCCAGGCGAGCCGGTCAAGGATGTCAGGTGCGGGCTGGGCCATGGGCGACAGGATGTCACGGGGGCCAGGGGCAGGCCATGATCTCGCCGGGGCTCACCCTCAGTGGTCGAGCGACGCTCAGGGCAGCCCTTCGTGGCGATGCCGATGACCACGGCGATTCCCCCCAGCTTTCAGCAAATCCAAGTGTGCGTCCTGAGCCAGTGCGGTAGCCGGTCAGACCGGGACCAGCTCGATGGCCGGGTCGAGGCGGCGGAGGTCGTCGAGGTCGGATGTGACGACCGGCCGTCGAAGCCGACGGGCACAGACGACGACGTGCGCGTCGGCAAG
>DASPZW010000421.1:0-3256 GCA_035636055.1 Actinomycetota bacterium | reverse complement strand
GGCACGCCAGGCCATCCGCTACTCGGCCACCTGGCCGACCGCTGCCACCGTCTCGGGGCTGACCTTCCGCGTCGGGGTCCTCTCGGTCATCGGGCTGCTCGCCGGCCTCATGGTGCGCAACCTGCAGCGGGAGCGCCTCCAGGTCGAGCTCCGGGCGGCCCAACTGGTGGGCCTGGCCGCCGAGAAGGAGCACCTCGCCCTCCACGACGTCGTCACGGGCCTGCCCAACCGGGTGCTGTTCCAGGAGGAGGTCGCCGGGGCCCTCGGCACGGCGTCGGCAGACGGGACCCGGGTGGCAGTGATGATCATGGACCTCGACAGGTTCAGGGAGATCAACGACACCCTGGGCCACCACAACGGCGATGCCGTGCTGCAGCTGATCGCCGCGCGTCTCGAGGGGAATGCACCCCAGTCGGCCGTCGTGGCCCGGCTCGGCGGGGACGAGTTCGGGGTCCTGCTCGCCAACGTGCGGGATCCGGGGGCCGCTGCGGCGGCTGGTCGGGCGATCCTGGGCCTGCTCGAGACCCCCGTCTGCATCGACGGGTTCTCGCTCCACGTGGAGGCGAGCGTGGGGGTCGCGGTGTATCCCGAGCACGGGGAGGATGCCGACCAACTGCTCCAGCGGGCCGATGTCGCCATGTACGTGACCAAGGCCGCCCAGAGCGGCGTGGAACTCTACTCGGCGAAGAAGGACGGCTACCGGCCGAGCCGCCTCACGCTCATGGGGGAGCTGCGCCGGGCGATCGACGGGGGCGAGCTCGTCCTCTACTACCAGCCCCAGGTCCACGTCCGCGGGGAGCGCGTCCACAGCGTCGAGGCGCTGGTGCGCTGGCAGCACCCGGTGCGGGGCCTCATCCCCCCGGACGAGTTCATCCCGCTCGCCGAGCGCACCGGCCTGATCCGCCCGCTCACCCAGCGGGTGGTCGAGCTCGCCGTGCAGCAGTGGGCCGAGTGGCGCAGGCAGGGCCGCAGCCTGCGGGTGGCGGCCAACCTGTCCGCCCGGAACCTCCACGACCCCGGGCTGGCCGACGAGATCGCACGGCTCGTGTGGAAGTACAAGGTGCCGCCGGGCCAGCTGGAGCTCGAGATCACCGAGAGCGCCCTGATGGGGGACACGGCACGGGCGCTCGACCTGCTGCCCAAGTTGCGGGCGATGGGCATCCGGCTGGCGATCGACGACTTCGGGACGGGCTATTCGTCGCTCGCCTACCTGAAGCAGATGCCGGTCAGCCAGATCAAGATCGACCGGTCGTTCGTCCGCCACATGAGCGAGGACGCCGCCGACACCGCCATCGTTGGCGGGACCGTGGACCTGGCCCACAACCTCGGCCTGGAGGTCGTCGCCGAAGGGGTGGAGGACCGGGCGACGTTCAACATGCTCGCCGCCCTCGGGTGCGACGTGGTGCAGGGCTGGCTCGTGGCTCCCGCCCTCCCCGCAGCCGACCTGGTCAGCTGGCTCGACCGGCGGGAGCAAGCAAACGACTCGGCGGGCTGAGGCTCCTGCTGAGGTTCCTTCTGCTCAGCTGACCTCGGAGCCGACCTGCTCTCCCGACCCCAGCGGGGTAGCTGCCGACGGGAATGCGCTGGGGTTGGGGTCGTCCTCGTAGGTCCAGTCCGAGCGCTTCTTCTCGTAGTGCAGGTCGAAATCGAAGACCCCGGTGTCCTCGTGGAATTCGACCAGCTTGGGCAGGTGCGTCACGCCCGGCAGCGGGCAGCCCCCCATCTCAAGGTGCGCAGCGAATTCTCCCACGAAGATCCGCACCAGGCTCTGGATCAGGACCGACTCCGCAGTGGAGAGGTAGCACCGCTGGCCGTCGGTGACCCTGCGGCACGCGGCCAGGATCTCATCGAGGTCTCGCTGCTCGCCCTCGCCGTCGTCGATCTTGTTGAGCAGGCGGGTGATGCGGTCCGACTGCGTCTTGCACGGCACGCACTGTCCGCACGACTCGATGTGCAGGAACCGGGAGAACACCTTCGCCACTCGGACCATGCAGGTCCTGTCGTCGTAGACGGTGTAGCTCGCCGAGCCGAGGCCCGTACCGATCGCAGCGGTGGCGTCGAAATCGAGGGGTGTGTCGAAGTGGGCCGGGATCATGACGGGGTTGGAAGCACCGGGGACGACCACCTTGAACTCGTGGCCGGGCAGGGGCCCCCCGCCGATGTCGTACAGCAGCTGGGTCATGGTGACGCCGAGGGGCAGCTCGTAGATGCCCGGGCGCGCCACGTCGCCGACGAGGGTGAAGATCATCGTGCCCGGGGAGCGCTCGGTCCCCACCTCCCGGAACCAGTCGGGACCGAACCGCAGGATGCCGGGGACGCTTGACAGCGTCTCGACGTTGTTGACCGCGGCGGGGTACGGGTGCTGGGGGTCGGCCAGGATGCCCTGCATGTAGGGCGGGAGGATCCGGGGCAACGGGTCGCGGCCCTCGATGACTTCCAGGAGGCCCCGCTCCTCGCCGAACAGATAGGAGTCGGGGCCGAACCGCAGCTCGAGGGGGACCGGGCCGAGCAGGCCGTACTCCATCATCTCGAGCCGGGCCCGCTCGAGCGCCTTGACCTCGCGGTGGAACCGGCGCTTCAGAGCGACGAATGCCCCCTTGGCTCCCGACGCGTAGGCCCCGATGCCAACGCCCTCCAGCAGCTGGTACGGATTGCGGCGCATGAGCATGCGGTCCTTGAAGGTCGCCGGCTCGCCCTCGGCCCCGTTGCAGCACAGGTATTTGATGGTCGCGGGGTCGCTGCGCAGGGACGCCCACTTGACCCCGGTGGGGAAGCCAGCGCCACCACGGCCGCGCAGGCCGGAGCGCTTGACCATGTCGATGATCTCCTCCGGCGGGATCGCCAGGGCGATCTGGAGAGCGTCACCTCCGCCGGAGGCCAGGTACTCGTCCAGGGACTCGACGGGCTTGTCGGGCAGGACGCGACCGGGGATCACGTAGCGGTGCTCCGTGACGGCGGTCTCGGATGCTTCAGGCATGGGCTCTCGTTCTCCTCTGCGGGTAGTCTCCGGGTCGGCCCTCCCTCCCTTCTCCCAGCGATGCTGCGCTCGGAGCAGGGGGAGAAGGGGGCCAACGTCGTTCTACCCCGGCAGGTTAGCGGAAAGGGCAGACAATGGTGGCGGGCGGGTCGGACGCCGTCGAGGTTCCTCTGGTCGTCGTGGGCGGGGGCCCGACGGGCATCGCTGCGCTCGTCCAGGCCGGCCTGGAGGGCATCGCCGCCGTCGGGTTGGAGGCCGGGCCGGGGCCGACGACCTCGA
>DASPZW010000420.1:0-2881 GCA_035636055.1 Actinomycetota bacterium | reverse complement strand
GGACCTCGCCAGCCAGGCCAACGAGGACCACGTGCTCATGAACAACTGCTACCGCGACTACGCCGTGGTCAACGCCCGGCAGCTTGGGGACCTCCTCACCGACGAATAGCCGGCGACTCAGCGGAAAGCCCAAATCACGTTTTTACAAGCCAGTGATGCCTATACATATGCTAACAATCGAACATACTCGGGCCGTATGGACGGAATTGCACCGGGACGGTCGAAAAATGTCCACGCCTCTGACCGGCAGGGGCGCCCCGGCCCCGGGGCGGGGCCTAGGGCAGGGCGTTGGCGGCCGGGACGGCGTCGGTCATCAGCCAGGAGCCGTTGCGCTGCTCGAGGGTGACCGTGAACTGCAGCGGGGCCCGGCCCGGGACGGTCGCGATCAGGGCCCCGGACTCGCTGTACTCCGGGAAGGCGTCGATCTTGTCGGTGACCCGCAGGATGGCCGTCTTGTCGTTCGCCAGCTCCACCTCGACCGCCGTCACCTGGGTACCGGCGCCGCCGAGGGTCTCGTGCGTGGCGAGGAGGTGATCGATCGTGGACTTGACCTGGACGTAGCACTGGCAGTGCTCGGAGTAGGCCTGGCTCAGCAGGTCCGCCCGGCGTTCCTGGACCGCCTGGTTGCCCACGTCGTAGATATGGCGGAGGATCCCCTCGAACTCCCCCTGCCTCGGGTTCACCACCGACGGCTTGCTCTGGGGGCTGAAGCCCACCAGGCCGCTCGGCCCCACCTCGACCAGGATGACGACCCCGGCGAAGACCAGCAGCAGGGCGAGGAAGATGGCGACGCCGTGGCGGCGGAGCCAGGAGCGGTTGAACTCGCTGTCGCGGCCCGACCCGATGCCGGGATGCAGTTCGTGCGGCGGGTCCTGGACCCTCACGACGACCTCGCCGCGGCGGTCGAGCTGACGTGCAGGGCGATGGGCCGATCCCCGATCAGCAGGCGCAACAGTGTCAGGTGGACCTGCCCGTCGGCGCTCACCGTCACCTCCGATCCGTTCTGCCCGACCACGATCTTCACGCTAGAGACTACAAGAGACCCCCGATCGGTTTGGCCCGCGATGCTGGCCTGCGCCCGCCGTGCCGCATCCGCCGGATCGAGGCGGATCACGCTGCGGCGGGCGGCGTCCAGGTCGAGGCCCCCCGCCCCGGCGAGGGCGGCCGAGTCCGCCAGCCCGGCAAGGGCCTGGCGCTGGGAGAACACCCGCCACAGATCGAGGCTGACTCCCCCGAGGACCAGGAGCAACAGGCAGAGGCCCAGCATCCAGATCGTCAGGAAACCCCGGTCGTCCCGGCAACGGGCCCCACGGGTTACGGGCCTCGGCCCCCGGGTCACGGGCCGCTCCGGTAGAGATCGACCCGCTCCGAGAAGGTCGCGGTCATGGGGAACGAGCCGACCCCGCCGACGAACGGGATGAACGCAGCCGGGGTCTGTACCGTGACCTTCACCGTCACGAGGCCGCCGCGGGCGAAGCTGGATCCCGGCTCGTACGCGACGGTGAGGTCCTTCGCAGGGTCGAGGCCGGCGTCCGTGGCCACCGTCCGGGCAGCCTTCCTCCCCTGGTCCGGCGACCCCGAGACCACCGCGACGCGGGCCGCCTGCTGCGCCGCAAGGCGAGCCGCGTTCTGGCGGGCCAGCCACGTGGGTACCGTGAGCACGATCAGCGTGATGGGCAGGACGAGCAGGGCCAGGCCGAGGATCAGCTCGAGGGAGACGTAGCCCCCATTGGGGTGCCGTCTCACGGCTTCTCGACGGCGACAGTGGCCGTGGACGTGAACGTCCAGTCAGGCACGGGCCGGAACCACGCTCGGAAGCGCCCGCGGGCGGTGGCGTCGAGGCGGCCGCCATTCTCGGCGCAGGTGATGGCGACCCCGCCCCCCATCGAGCCGCTGCGGCCGCCGAGCAGGTCGTTGATCACCTGCTGCGCCGCCGCCTCGCACGCGGCGACAGGCGTCGCCGCTCGGGAGCCTTCCCGGACGCCCTGATCCACCGCGGCCCGGACCACCCCGTGGCCGTACTCGAAGACGATGAGGTTGGCGATCACGACCAGCACGACCATGGAGAGCACCACGGCCAGAACGTACTCGACGGTGACGAAGCCCTCTTCGCCCTCAGATGGGCCCCCGGTCAAGCCCCCTGGCCCCCTAGCGCATGGCTTTCTCAATGGCGTTCTGGATCTCGGTGAGGAGGTTGACCCCCATGAGCCGGAGCATGCCCCAGATCACCACGAGGGCCCCGATGGCCATGGCGGCATTGCCGAGGAGCTCCGCCGTGGAGAACCCTCCCGGGTCCTCGAGGACCTCGAGGATGCGGTGCCAGAACAGCAGCAGGCGAAGCGAAACGTTGTCCAACCATCCCCCCCCTTCTCAGCTCAGTGGAGCCCAAACACGATCCGCGGGATCGGCGCCAGGATGAACAACAGCATCACCGGGGCCAGCAGGGCGATGATCGGCACCAGCATCGCCGCCCGCCGCCGCGTGGCTGCCTTCTTGAGATCCTCCCGGCGCTCGTCGCGGATGTCCTCGCTGAACGCCAGCAGCGCCGCTCCGACGTCGGCCCCGCGCTCGGTCCCGGCCGCGAGCAGCTCGTAGGTCCGGGCGGCCTGGGGCTCGGCGGTGAGGGCCGCCGCCCGGGAGAAGGCCTCCTGCGGGGGCATGCCGCCGGCGATCAGGCGGAGCACCTCGGCCAACTCCTCGACGACCACACCCGACCCCCGGGCGACGATCCGCTGCGTCGCCTGGATCGGGCCGCCCCCGGTCTTGATGTGCATGGCGAGCAGCTGGTTGACCGTGTAGAGCTCGACCCGGAGCCGCTCCCGGCGGAGGGCGGTGCCCTTGTCCAGGCGCGCCCGCCAGCGGGTGGCACCGACGACGAAGC
>DASPZW010000419.1:0-10276 GCA_035636055.1 Actinomycetota bacterium | reverse complement strand
CTTGCCGAGCTCATCGTCTCGGCCCTTCCCTCGGTCGACATGGTGCGGTTCGTGTCGTCGGGGACCGAGGCGACGATGAGCGCCCTCCGCCTCGCCCGGGCCGCCACCGGCAGGACCAAGGTCCTCAAGTTCAGCGGCTGCTACCACGGCCACGTCGACTCGTTGCTCGTCTCGGCGGGTTCCGGGGTCGCCACGCTCGGCCTGCCCGACTCCCCCGGCGTGACCGACGCCACGCGTTCGCAGACCGTCGTCGCCACCTACAACGCCCCGGAGTCCGTCGCGGAAGCCTTCGCCGCCTACGGCGAGGACCTCGCCGCGGTGATCGTCGAGCCGGTCGGCGCCAACATGGGCGTCGTGCCGGCGGTGGACGGGTTCCTCAAGGATCTCCGGCAACGCTGCGACGAGGCGGGGGCGCTGCTGATCTTCGACGAGGTCGTCACGGGCTTCCGCATCGGCTGGTCCGGCGCCCAGGGGGCGCTCGGCATCACCCCCGACCTCACGACGCTCGGCAAGGTCGTCGGGGGCGGCCTGCCCATCGGGGCCTACGGCGGGCGGCGGGACCTGATGGAGATGGTCGCCCCGTCCGGGCCGGTCTACCAGGCCGGCACCCTGGCAGGGAACCCGATCTCGGTTGCTGCCGGGCTCGCCACCCTCCGGGAGCTCTCGAAGCCGGGCACCTACGAGCGCCTGGAGTCGTTGGCCTCGGAACTCGAGGCGGGCATCGGCGGCGCGATCGATCGGGCGGGCGTTCCCGCCGGCGTCCAGCGGGTGGGCTCGATGATGACGTTGTTCTTCGTCGACGGCCTCGTCACAAACTTCGACGAGGCGAAGCTGTGCGACACCGGCTGGTTCCGGCACTTCTTCCACGAGATGCTGGCCTGGGGCGTGTACCTGCCACCGAGCCAGCTCGAAGCATCGTTCGTGTCCCTGGCCCACACCCGCGAGGACATCGCCGAGGTTGTGGCGGCCGTCGAAGAATCCCTGGAAAGGAGCAGACCTTGAGCGAGCCCCACACCGAACCCCGCAAGATGATGCGCTACGTCCTGTACCAGGTGGACCCGGGCTGGCGGTCGCTGCCCCCGGAGGAGCGGAGCCTGCAGAAGAAGGAGTTCGCCGACCTGCTCGCTGCCACGGAGGGCGACCCCGGCATCGACGTGCACGCCTACTCGACCGTGGGGCTCCGGGCGGATGCGGACATCTGCCTGTGGGAGATCGCCGACGGGCCGGGGCCGATCCAGGACCTCCAGGCCCGCATCAACGCCACCGAGCTGGGGCGACTCCTGCGGCCGGCATACTCCTACCTGGCGATGACCCGCCCGTCGCAGTACCTCGGGGGCCACCGCCACGAAGGCCAGGAGGACCAGATGCCGGCGGGCCCGGTCGGCTCCACGTACCTGTTCGTCTACCCCATGGTGAAAAAGCGTGAGTGGTACGCCCTGCCCTTCGAGGAGCGGCGCCGGATCATGGGGGGGCACTTCAAGACCGGCCACAAGTACCCGGGGGTGAAGATCCACACCGGCTACTCGTTCGGCATCGACGACCAGGAGTTCGTCGTGGCCTTCGAGGGTGAGTCAGTCTCGGAGTTCCTGGAGCTGGTCGAGGAGCTACGGGGATCGGAGTCGTCCGCCTACACCGAGCGGGACGTACCGATCTTCACCTGCGTGAAGCTGGCGGTCGACGCCATCCTCGATCAGCTCGACGGGGGCCGCTGAGGGCCCAAGTCTCAGAGCATCAGGGGTTCACGGTCAGCGGGAAGGACATGATCGTGGCAAGGACGGGCCCCGGGTTGTTCACGTCCTCGAGGTCCATGGGCTCCACGAGGTTGTACACGTCGTTGTTCGGCGGGAAATTGGTGACGTTGCTGTTGCGCAGGATCGCGGGCCCAGGGTTTGGCGGGATCTTGTTCCTCATCGTGATCCGAGGCAGGAGGTTGGGAATCGTCACGTGACAGTTGAGGACGTAGTCCTGGATGGCAGGGAAGGGCTGCGCGGGCACGATTGCGGTGAGCATGCTTTGCGGCGGGTCCCGATCAGGGTCCATCCGCCAGGTGATCGGCCCGATGATGTTGCCGTCCCCGTCGAACACGTTTTCCTGGATCAGAAGTGTCACGACAGAAATCGCGCCGCTGAGGAACTGCGAGAGCTGATTTGGGTCGAGCAAGACCTTTATGTTGCCGTGAAAGTCTGCGAGGTAGGTGTTGGCCCCAACCACGACTTCGGCTGCTTGGGCAAAGGCCCCAGTGTTGAGTAGGCCGCCCGATGCTGAACCAGTCATTCCGGACAAGGACATCGCAGACACTCCTTTTCCTCTGGCGCCCGCCAGCCTTTGATCCCGTCGTATCTGGCACTTCGCTCTTTGCTAACGATCAACGGGAAACGGCCCAGAGACTAGAAGGGCCGTACCTTGATGTCAAGGGCCAACGTCGTGGAGGGCTCTTGGTCCTCCCTAAAGAAGGCGAAGGCCCAAAACGCTCGATAACCGAACGTTTTGGGCTTTCGGTTGGGCCTGTTACGGAGCGGTTTTCTGGCGGTTGCGGACCTCACGGGTGCCGATCGGCGTTGGCGGCGAGCGCCTGGACGCGGCTAAGAGCCGCTTCCACGAACCCGAGCACGTCGACGGCGGGATCGCGCACCTCGGCCCGGCCGAGCGCGCGGCCCACGGCGAACGCAGTCAGCAGGGCGTAAAGGCGCTGGGGCCCGGCCTCGGCTGCCAGTTTGCCGATCTCGAGGAGGACGGTCACCTCTTCAGGTCCGGGACCTACGGGCGGCTGGTCCGCGCCTATCCCGAGTGACTCGTCCAGGGGGCCGAACCATCGCTCAAGCTCACTCATAGGGAGTCCTCCAGAGTTCACACCGTGTAAACCGCCTCGAAACGAGATCGTAACGCGCCCTCTCTACCCTCCGTGTGTGAAGCCAGGGGGAAGCGTTACACATCGTCGCCTGCTGTTCCAGGTCGTCCCGGTTGCCACCATGGCCGGCGCCGCCGCCCTCGTGGGGCTCATGCTGGCGATCTACTTCGGCAGCGGCCACCTCAAGAATTTCGACGTGAACCTGATCGGCTATGCGACTGCCACGGCGTTCCTGGCGTTTGGGGCGACGTACCGGCTGGTGATGTGGGCGGCCAACCCTCCCAGCCGCCGCTACCTCCTGAAGGGGTGGCAGGCCTGCCTCCGCCCGCGGACGCTTGCCGGGAACCCCATGCTCGTGCCACGAACCCTCACGTCCAACCTGCTCCTGCAGAGCTTCATCCGCCGGAGGGGACTGGGCCGCTGGCTCGCCCATCAGGCGATGTTCTGGGGGGTCCTGCTCGCTGCGGCCATGACGTTCCCCCTCACGTTCGGTTGGGTCCATTTCCGAGCCGCCGCGGGGACAGCCAATGGCTACACGATGTACGTGCTGGACCAGAAGGCTCTCGGCTTCGATGCCCTGAGCTGGGTGGGGTGGATCATGTTCCACACCCTCGACGTCGCCGCGGTGCTCGTGATCGCGGGCAGTGCCTACTTCCTGCTGCGCAGGATCTCCGATCGCGAGGTCATGGCCACCCAGCGGCCCCTGCGTGACCTGCTGCCGCTCCTGGCGCTCCTCGCGATCTCCGTGACGGGCCTGGCGCTCACGCTGTCCGCGGCGCTGCTGCACGGTCGCTACTACCACGCCTTGGCGGTGATCCACATGGCGAGCGTCGTGCTCACCCTGCTCTTCATCCCCTTCGGCAAGTTCTTCCACGTCCTGCACCGCACAGCGAGCGGCGGCGTGGGCGTGTACAAGGCAACCAGCCTGGCGGAGCGTGGCACCTTCAGCTGCCGGGTCTGCAACGGCCCCGTCGAGGCCGTCGCCTTCGTCGAGGATCTCGAGAAGACGATGGGAGAGCTCAGGCTGCGGTACCCCACGTGGGTCGAGACCTGCCCGCAGTGCAAGCGTGTCGAGCGGGGTATCGCGTACCGGACGCACCTGAAGGCAGGGTTCCAGTGAGGGCGCGCAAGAGCGAGGCCCTCGCCGCAGGCGCGGAGCCGGCGGGGCGGGACGAACGGCTCGTGGCGACCCACTGCTGTTACTGCGGCGTGCAGTGCGGCATGTACCTCAGGGTGTCGGGGTCCGGCAGGGTCTTCGGCGTCGAGCCGCGCAACCACGACATCAACAAGATGAAGCTGTGCCCGAAAGGCGTCACCGCGTACCAGCAGGTCAACCATCCCGACCGCCTGACGTTTCCCCTGGTCAGGGACCGGCGGAGCCAACCTCTCCGCAGAGCGACGTGGGAAGAGGCCCTCGAGCGGGTCGTGTCCGAGACGCGCCGGATCCAGGCGTCCTATGGTCCCGACGCGTTCGCCGTGTACTCGGGCTCCAGCCTGACGACCGAGAAGTGCTACCTGATGGGCAAGTTCGCCCGTGTGGCCCTCGGCACCCGGCATGTCGACTACAACGGCAGGCTCTGCATGGTGTCCGCGGCGGCAGCCAACAAGAAAGCCTTCGGCGTGGACAGGGCCGCCAACCCGTGGTCGGACATGCTGAACGCCGAGGTCATCCTGGTGGCGGGCGCCAACGTCGGGGAGTGCTTCCCGGTCACGACCCAGTACTTCTGGGGGGCGCGCGACCGGGGGGCGAAGCTGATAACGGTGGACCCCCGCGAGACCCCGCTGGCGCGCACCGCCGACATCCACGTACCGTTGCGCCCGGGCACGGACGCCGCGTTCTTCAACGGCGTCCTCCACGTGGTCGAGCGCGAGGGCCTGATCGACAAGGAGTTCATCGCCCGTCGCACCGTCGGGTGGGATGCCACGGCCGCAACGGTCCGCACCTATACGCCGCAACGGGTCGGGGCCATCTGCGGGATAGATCCGCAGGTCGTGGAGCGCGTGGGACTGCTGTGGGGGCGGGCTCAGCGCGCCATGGCCTTCCACGCCCGCGGCATCGAGCATCACATCCAGGGCGTCGACAACTGCCTCAGCGTCATCAACCTGGTCCTCGCGACCGGCCAGCTCGGCCGGAACGGAGCGGGCTACGGGACGCTGACGGGCCAGGGCAACGGGCAGGGCGGCCGGGAGCACGGCCAGAAGGCCGACCAGCTTCCCGGTCAGCGCATGATCGAGGACCCAGCGGCGCGGGCGTACATCGCGGGAGTCTGGGGCATCGACGAGTCGGAACTGCCCCGTGCGGGCACGTCCGCCGTCGAGATGGTCCACCAGGCCGAGGCCGGGGAGATCAAGGGTCTGCTCGGCATCTGCAACAACCCCCTGGTGTCCATGCCCAACCGCAGGAGCATCGCGGCGGGGTACGACGCGCTGGAGTTCCACTGCCAGATCGACTTCTTCCTCTCCGAGACGTGTGACCGTGCCGACGTCGTGCTGCCCGGGAGCCTGTGGGCCGAGGACGAGGGGATCTCGACCAATGCGGAGGGGCGGGTGGTGAAGTACAACAAGGCGGCCGACCCACCGGGGGAGGCCCGCCCCGACTGGTGGATCGTCTGCGAGATCGCCCGGCGGCTGGGCCGCCACGCCGACAAGTTCGCCTTCACCTCGTCGCGCGAGATCTTCGAGGAACTCCGGGTGGCCTCGCGAGGCGGGCTGGCGGACTACTCCGGCATGACCTGGGAGCGCATCGAGGAGACCGGTGGGATCTTCTGGCCCTGCCCGAGCGAGGACCACCCCGGAACCCCGCGGCTCTTCGAGGAACGGTTCGCCCATCCCGACGGGAGAGCCCGTTTTCACGCGATCGAGTGGCACCCCCCGGCCGAGGAGGTCGACGGCGAGTACCCCCTCCGGCTGACCACGGGCCGGACGGTGGCGCATTACCTCTCCGGCAACCAGACCCGCCGCATCGGGACCCTCGTGGGTCAGGCCCCGCGCCCGTGGGTCGAGGTCCACCCATCGCTCGGCTTCGCCAACGGCGAGCCCTTGCGGGTGCAGACACGCCGCGGAGAGGCGACCTACCCGGCGCTTGTGGTCGAGACCATACGGCCCGACACCGTCTTCGTCCCCTACCACTGGGCAGGCTCGGCAGCCGCGAACATCCTCACGGTGGACGCCCTGGACCCGACCTCCAAGATCCCCGAATTCAAGGTCTGCGCGTGCCGCGTGGAGCGCGGCGGGACGCTCGATCCCGTCGCTGCACCACCGATGCCTCCGGGAGTCCCGGCGCAGCCGTCGGACCCGCCGGGGGCGCTCACCGATCGGCGTCCGCCCACGGCGCCGCAGGGAAGGGGGACAGGGGACCGATGAGGGAGAAGACGCTGTTCATCGACCCGGGCCGCTGCATCGGGTGCCAGGCCTGCGTGGCCGCCTGCCGGGAGTGCGACTCGCACCGGGGCCGCACGATGATCCACCTGGACTACGTGGACCCCGGTCGCTCCACCGCGGCCGCGCCCACCGTCTGCATGCACTGTGGGGATCCTGTGGCGCCCTGCGCACAGGTGTGCCCCGCGGACGCCATCGTCGTGGGCCCTGACGGCATCGTCCACTCGGCCGCCAAGGAGCGCTGCATCGGCTGCGGCAACTGCGTGCACGCGTGCCCTTTCGGGGTCCCGAAGCTCGACCTTGCCGAGATGCTCCAGTACAAGTGCGACCTCTGCTACGACCGCAGCTCGCAGGGGTTGGCACCGATGTGCGCCACGGTGTGCCCGACGGGATCGATCTTCTACGGGACCTACGAGGAGCTGATCGCGGAGCGCCCGAATGCCCGCGCGGTGGACGTGTTCGGTTTCGGCGACGAGACCATCCAGACCGGTTGCGCCATGGTTGTCCCCGCCGGCAAGGACGGCATGGTCATCCCTGGTGGCTACGAGTCGCCATGAGCGACCTAGGCTTCGGCCGCCCAGGACTGCGCCTCACCCGGGACAGCTCCCTGGCCCGGCGTGACTTCCTACGGCTGCTGGCAGTGGTCTCGGGGGGACTCGCCCTGGCGACCGTCGCCGTCGAGACCGGTGTGTTTCGCAGACGGGGTGCCGTCCACGACGCTGCGAAGCAGATCGCGCCCACCATTGCTCGCGGCGATGCCGTCACGTTCTCCTACCCGGGCATCGACGACCCCGCGATTGCGGTGGGTCTCGAGGATGGGACGGTGGCCGCGTACTCCTCGGTGTGCACCCATCTGGGCTGTGCCGTGCTTTGGAGCAAAGATCGCGGGCAGCTCGTGTGCCCGTGCCATGACGGGGCATTCGATCCCCGTTCCGGTGCCGTCCTGGCGGGGCCACCGCCGCGCCCGCTGCCGAAGATCCGGCTGGATAACCGCGCCGACGGCATCTACGCGACCGGTCGGGCCTGATGGCGGCCTGATGGCGGCCTGACGGCGTCTTCGTCGGCGTTCATCAGGATTTAACAGACCGGCGACACATCGGAAACAGGTCCGCAACGTCATCGCAATATTTGTCGGCCACGATGCCCCGGACCACATCAGGGGCCAGCGATCGCACGTCCGAATGTGGAAACGGGAAGGCGCGATCCGGCGTCTCCGACATCGCACAAGGGAGGACCAAGAGTGTCGAGACCGTGGATCGAGCACTGGACGCCGGACGACGACGCGTTCTGGGAGGCCTATGGCAAAAGGGTCGCCCGGCGCAACATCACGTTCTCGATCTTTGCGGAGTTCCTTGCTTTCTCGGTCTGGGTGCTGTGGAGCGTGACCGCGGTCAGCCTGAACAAGGCGGGCTTCCATTTCTCGACGTCGCAGCTCTTCACGCTGGTCGCGATCCCGACGCTGGTCGGAGCGACGCTGCGCGTCCCATACACGTTTGCGGTGGCCCGCTTCGGCGGTCGCAACTGGACGGTCGCCAGCGCCCTCGCCCTGGTGATCCCCGCGGGGTTGCTCGCCGTCATGGTGAGCAACCCCTCGACGCCTTACTGGGCGTTTCTCCTAGCGGCAGCAACCGCCGGCTTCGGGGGCGGCAACTTCGCCTCCAGCATGGCCAACATCTCGTTCTTCTACCCGGACAAGCGCAAGGGCCTCGCCCTCGGCCTCAACGCCGCTGGGGGCAACATCGGCGTCGCCGTCGCCCAACTCCTCGTGCCCGTTGTCATCACTGCGAGCGCGATCGCCGTCGTCGGCGGTTCCCAGGGCAAGGGGGGACAGCTGTTCCTGCAGAATGCGGGGTTGTTCTGGATCCCCTTCATCCTTCTGGCCGCCGTGCTGGCCTGGGCGTTCATGGACAACCTCAAGGTCTCGCAGGCCCCCTTCCGTCAGCAGGCTGGCGTGGTTCAGCGCAAGGAGACATGGCTCATGTCGTGCCTCTACGTCGGCACGTTCGGATCCTTCCTGGGTTTCTCGTCGGGTCTGCCCCTGCTGATCAAGACACAGTTCCCACGGATAGCCCTGTCGGTTGCCTTCCTGGGCCCTCTCGTCGGATCGCTGTCGAGGCCGCTCGGGGGTTGGCTGTCCGACCGCTGGGGAGGCGCCCGCATCACGTTCGTCACCTTCCTGGCGATGGTGGCCGGGGTCGCCGGGGTGATCTTCTTCCTCGGCAACCGTTCCGAGAGCTGGGCCTTCGGCGGCTTCTTCGCCTCGTTTCTCGTCCTGTTCATCCTCACCGGCATCGGCAACGGCTCGACCTACCAGATGATCCCCCGGGCCTTCCAGGCCCGCCGTCTCGTGGGCGTCGCGGGGATGGGTGAGGCAACCACGCAGGCGGCGCTCGGTACCGCCCGCCGGGAGACCGCCGCCGCTCTCGGTTTCATTGCCGCCATCGGCGCTTACGGCGGCTGGCTGATCCCTCAGGGCTACGGCGTGTCCACTTCCCTCACGGGAGGGCCGGCCGCCGCCCTTTACGTCCTGATCGCCTTCTACGCCGTCTGCCTCTTCCTTGTCTGGAGGAACTTCCTTGGTCAGCACCCCAGCAGGGCCGTCGCGCCTGCCCTGGCGTCGCTGGAAGCGGAGGTGTCCCCAGAGTTTGCGGGGATGTAATGACCCCGAAACCTGTTGGTAACCGAGGAGCCCTAGCATCGCAGAGACTTGCGATGGAGACGGGGCTGAACATCGAAGAGAACCGCCCCAGCGGCTTCAAAAGAGAGGGTCGTCCGTGATCCCGAGGCTCTTGAACGTCCGCATCGCTGCCGTGGCGGCGATCATCGTGGCGCAGCTCTGGGTGCTGTCGGCCGTTCTCGACGAGTGGCTGCCTAGCCGTTCGCAGGGATGGGTGGTGACGGGCCAGTTCCTCTGTCTGGCCGGTGCCGTCGCCATCGCCATGGCAGTCCCACGCGCTGGGCACCGGGAGGAGACAGCCGACGGGGCCGAGTGGCAGATCGCGGATCGACTCGACCGGATGCCTCAGGCCACAAGCCCGTAGGGCAACAGGCGCCCTCCGTCAGCGCGGCAGGCTCGTTGGGTCGCAATCCCAGACCGCGCCAAGCATCCGCACGTCGACTACGGAGCCGGCCGGCAGTTCGCTCGTCCCGCTCGGGATGATCGCCCAGGCGTTGGCCCCCGCAAGGGAGTGCATCATCCCAGCCCCCTGCCGTCCGGCCGAGCGTGCGCAGAGGCGGCTTCCGTCGCGCCACACCGCGGCTCGGACAAGGTGCAGGCTGCCGGGAGAGCCTGGGAGGGACTCGCCGAGGACGGCGCGCAGTGCCGGTCGTAGCACCGGGGGTTTGCCGAGCATCCCGAGAACTGCCGGGCGGACGAGCTCTTCGAAGGCCGCCAGGGCAGACGCCGGGTTGCCCGGAAGACAGAACAGGGGCGTGCCGAACGCCGTGCCGAAGGCGAACGGGCGGGCGGGCCGCAACGCCACCCGGAACCCCTGCACGGCCACGGGACCGAACAGCCGGGGCAGGAGATCACGGTCCCCGACCGAGACACCGCCGGTGGTCAGGATGGCGTCAGCATCGCGGGCTGCGGCCCCCAGCGCACCCATGAGGGCCCCCGGCTCATCGACCACTGGGGGCGTGACCATGGGCACCGCCCCTGCTTCCGCAAGCAGGACTGCCAGGGCCACCGACACGGCGTCGTAGGTCTCGCCCGGCCCGAGGCGGCTTCCGGCTGGCTGGATCTCGTCCCCCGTTGGGAGGATGGCCACGCGGGGCCTGGGATGGACGAAAACACTAGCAAAGCCGAGAGCGGCGGCTGCGGCAAGCTGGCCGGGGCCGACCACGATGCCGCGCTCCACCAGGACCTGCCCGGCGGCCACATCCTCGCCGGCCGACCGCACATGCCGGCCCGGCTCCAGCGTGTCCGGAACGAGGATCGCAGCGCCCCACTGTTGCACTTCCTCGATGGGAGCGATCGTGTCCGCCCCCATGGGGAGGGCGGCTCCGGTCGCGATGGCGACAGCCTCCCCGGGCTGCACCGACCCCTCGAAG
>DASPZW010000418.1:0-10854 GCA_035636055.1 Actinomycetota bacterium | reverse complement strand
CCCATGGCCGGCCCCCAGGGCCTCTACCACGTGAGCGTCACCGCCTCCTTCGCCGTCGCCTTCCAGGTCTCGGTCCCCGGCCAGACCCTCGTGCCCAACGGCACCTGGCAGGAGTTCTCCGCCTACGGGCTCCCACCCCTGCAGGCCACCGTTGGGCACGACTACAAGGTCAACGAGATCAGGCAGTTTCTGACCGGTTGACGCCACATCGAACTTTTGTTCGAGTAGGCTCAAGCCCACCGTGACGGCTACGACCCCAACGACGCCAACCACGCCGGCGACGCCGTCCGGCGACAGCCCCCCTCCTCCCGATCCGATCCCGGCTCCCCTTGCCGCCATGCTCGGCGAGATGGCCTCCGCCCTGGCCGAGGAAGCCCGTCATGCGCAAGGAGCGGCGGACTGGGTCCGCATCCGCAACGGGCGGCGACTCCGGGCCGGGCTCGACCGCACCCTGTACTGCTTCGACGCCGACTCCGACCTCTGGTTCCCGCCCGGCACGTCGGCCGAGCTTGTGGTTGCCGAGGGCGGGCCGGCTGTGGTCGAGGTGCTCGAGGTCCGGGGCCAGAGCGTTTGGCTGGAGAGCCCGGAGGACCTCGGCGAGGCCATCGCCGCCGCGAAGCTCCGCTCCAACCCGTGGTACCTCCTCGACGAGCTGCGCTCCCGGATCGACGAGCTCCGGGGCCTCGACCCGGACCGGTGGCCTGCCCCCGAGGACCTGCACATCCTCAGCTGCCTGCTCGGGCTGGCCTCTCCCCGCAACGACCCCGCCGAGGCAGGCCACGCCATAGCTGGTGGCTACGACGGGCTTCCCGCCAACGAGAGCCAGCTGCAGGCGGTCGCCGACTGCCTTGCCAGCGAACTGCGCTTCGTGTGGGGCCCTCCGGGCACCGGCAAGACCGAGACCCTCGGCCTGCTGGCCGCCGAGGCGTTCCTGCGAGGGGAGACTGTCCTCGTCCTGGCCCACAGCAACGCTGCGGTCGATGCCGCCGCCGTCGCCTTCGTTCGCAACCTCATGCTGGCCGCACCCGACCGGCAGGTCCACGGCGAGGCGCTCCGGGCGGGAGAGCCGTTCCTGCAGGAGGCCCAGGTGCTCCCGGTCACCGAGCGGTCGGTGCTGCAGCGGTCCCGGCCCGAACTCGTCGCGCGGCTTGAAGCGCTGGAGGGCCGGGGCGGCGAGCTGATGGACAGCCAGGACTCGCTGTTCGGGCCGGTCGCCCCCGGGCTACGCGCCCGAGCCAACCCCGGCCGGGAGCTTGCCCGGGTCACCGACGAGTTGCGTCGGGTGCGAGACCAGGTGGGCCGGGCGCGCCGCGACTTGTTGGAGACCGCCCGCCTCATCCTGACGACGCTGTCCAAGGCGGCGATCACGACAGAGATCCACGAGCGTCATTTCGACCGGGTCTTCGTCGACGAAGCGAGCATGGCGCAACCGCCGCAGGTGGCCCTCGCAGCGTCCCTGGCCACCAAGGGCCTGGGCGTCTTCGGCGACTTCCGCCAGCTGGCCCCGGTTGTCGCCTCCTGGTCGCAGCAGGTGAAGCGGTGGCTGGGCCGGGATGTTTTCGCGCTCAACGGCCTCACCCGAAACCTCGATGCGACCGACCTCCTCTCCGTCCTCACCGTCCAGTACCGAATGCACCCCAAGATCATGGGGTTGGTCAATGGCCCCTCGTACGGCAACCGCCTGCAGGCCGGACCCGGCATCGAGGCGAGAACCGCCTTGATCGCGGCTCACGAACCCGCCGCGGACGAGCCCGTCGTGTGGATCGATACCAACGAGTTCGGCGCCCGGGGCCACAGCACGCGTACCCACTCCCGGCTCAACCCCCTGAGCGCCTGGCTCGCCCTCCAGGTGGCGTTGCAGATGCTGAACGACGGTGTCGAGAGCATCGGCGTCGTGGCCCCCTACCGCGACCAGGCGCGGTTCCTGCGGCTCCTCGTGCGTGCCGCGGGCGTCCAGGGCGCCGTCCACACCGGCACGATCCACCGCTTCCAGGGCGGGGAGCGCGATGCGATCATCCTGGACCTCGTCGACGCCGCCCCCCTGCCGCCGGGGGCGCTGTTCCGAAGCGACGATGGGCTGCGCCTCCTCAATGTGGCGATCACGAGAGCCCGGGGCAAGCTGGTCTGCCTGTCCGACGGCTCCTACCTGAAGCGCTCGTCGCCCTCGACCCCGGCATGGGCCATCCTCGCCAACCTGTGCCGCAACGCGTCGCCACTGGATCCCTCGACCGTGATCGACGCCGGCCGGACCGACGCCGGATGGGCGGTCCTCAAAGCGTCCACCGACACGGCTGCCATGTTCGAGCGCGACCTCTCCGACACCCCGGAGGTGGTTGCCTTCGAGGCCGGCCTTCCCGGCTGGGCCTTGGCCGCCGTCGGGGCCCTCAAGGGCGAGGTGCCGTCGGTCCGGCTGCAGGAGAAGGGCGCCCGGCTGGTCCTGTTGCAGTCGCAGGCATGGCTGTTTCCGAAGTCGCCGTCATGGCCGCTACGGCTCGCTGACCCCCAGAGCGTCAAGCTCCTTGCCGACTCGCTCGGGACGGCGGCACCGGGACGGACGGCGGCACCGGGACGGCCGGCCGACTCGGCCCCGTCCCGACCCCCGGCTGTCATTCAGACACCTGCCCTCGACGGCGACTCTCCCCTCGGCCGTTGCCGGCTCTGCAGCGTCCAGCTGGGCCTCTCCACCCATCCGGCCTCCGGTCAGGTCAGGGTCAGCTGCCCTGCCTGCGGCACCTTCGAGCGCGACGCCGAGCCTCACGACCTCACGATGTGCGCCCGGTTCAAGGGGCACAGATGCGGCTGCGGTGCCGAGTGGCGAGGGCGGCGAGGCCCCCGGGGCCTCTTCCTTGGCTGCTCGGCCTATCCGACCTGCAGGAACACCCGCCAAGCCTCGACCCTCATCGCCTGAGGCCGCCAGGCGGAAACGTTGAGCCAAAAACACTCATTTTTGGGGCGTTATTGCTCAACGTCGATCAGGGCTTGGCTCGCGCCGCCCGGAACGGGATCACGTTGTCCGGCAGCACCTCCGGCAGGGGAGCGGGCGGCACGTACCCTGGGGGCTTGGCCACGGGTGGCGACGGCGATTCGGGCCCCGGTGGGTACGGCTCTCCGGGCGGCGCCACGGGCAGCGGCTCGCCGCCGATGACCGCACCGGCGTCGACGATCGAGTACCGGTAGCCCTGCTCGGCCAGGAAGAGCTGGCGGTGGAGGGCGAACTCCTGGTCCTGGGTCTCCCGGCTCACCAGCGTGTAGAACGACGCCTGGCCCCCGTCGGCCTTGGGCCGCAGGATGCGCCCGAGTCGTTGCGCCTCCTCCTGCCGGGACCCGAAGGTCCCCGAGATCTGGATGGCGACGTTGGCCTCCGGCAGGTCGATGGAGAAGTTGGCCACCTTGGAGACGATCAGCAACCGGATCGCGCCATCCCGGAATCCGGCGTACAGCTTCTCCCGCTCCGCCGTCGCCGTCTGGCCCGTGATCAGGGGCGCATCGAGGGCAGTGGCGACGTCTCCGAGCTGGTCGAGGTACTGGCCGATCACGAGCACCCGGTCCTCCTTGTGGCGGTCGATGAGCGCTCGCAGGGCGGCCATCTTGGCGGGGTTGGTCGCGGCGACCCGGTAGCGGTCCTGGCCCTCCGCCGTCGCGTATTCGAAGCGCAGGTAGTCGGGGACGCCCACCCGCACCTCGGTACACACGGCCGGGGCGATCCACCCCTGGGCCTCGAGGTCGCGCCAGGGAGCGTCGTAGCGCTTGGGACCGATGAGGGAGAAGACGTCGTCCTCCCGGTGGTCCTCCCGTACGAGGGTCGCGGTCAGGCCGAGCCGCCGCTTCGACTGGATGTCCGCAGTCATCCGGAAGACAGGGGCCGGGAGAAGGTGCACCTCGTCATAGATGATCAGGCCCCAGTCCTGGTCCTGGAACAGCGCCAGGTGCGGGAACTCGCCCTTGCGACGGTGCGTCATCACCTGGTAGGTGGCGATGGTCACGGGCCGGATGGTCTTCGTCTCGCCCGAGTACTCGCCGATCTGGTCCTCGGCGAGGTCGGTCTTGTCGAGCAGCTCGGACTTCCACTGACGGGCGGCGATGATGCTGGTGACGAGGATCAGCGTCTGCGTTCCGGCCTTGGCCATGACCCCCATCGCGACCACCGTCTTGCCGGCACCGCAGGGCAGGACTACGACGCCGCTGCCCCCGGCGGCCTGCCCTGCCGCCCAGAAGGAGTCGATCGCCTCGACCTGGAACCGCCGGAGTCCGAACGCCGGCCCGGATGCCATGGTCTCCCGGAGCGCGACAGGTAGGGGCGCTCCGGGCGAGTACCCGGCGAGGTCCTCGACGGGCCAACCGATCTTGATGAGCACCTGCTTCAGCCGGCCCCGCTCGCCGTTGGGGACCTCGACGTGCCCGGCGTCGAGGCGCTTGCCTACCAGCGGCGCCACCTTCTTGGACCGGAGCACCTCTTCCAGTACCGCCGGCTCCGACGACGACAGCACCAGCCCTCCCTCCTCCTTGGAGAGGCGCAGGCGTCCGTAGCGGGCAACCTGGTCGGCGATCTCGACGAGGATCGACGCCGGAACCGCGTAGCGCGAGTAGGTCCGGAGGACCTCGACGATCTCCCCCGCCGACATTCCCGCCGCCCGGGCGTTCCATAGCGACAGCGGCGTGATCTTGTAGGTGTGGATGTGCTCCGGGCTCTTCTCCAGCTCTGCGAAGCGGGCCAGGCCCGCGCGGCACGCCTCGGCCAGCGGGTGGCCGACCTCGAGCAGCGCCGTGTGGTCGGACTGGACGATGAGGGGGTTATCGGAGGTCAAGGGACTCCTCCTCCCCGCCGGCTACCGGCAGGTCGAGGTACCGGGTCCCGGTCGCCCGTGCCGACTGGATGCGGGAGAAGACGAAATGCCGTTCGTCATCCCGCAGGCGGCACCAGGCATCGACGCCGAGCCGGCTCGTCTCGAGCGGCTCGATCTCCCTCGTGGTTCGCCTGCCATCCTGCGAGACGTAGACGATCTCCACGACCATCTGCTCGTCGACGGCCACCTCGATGAGGTCCTTGATCTCGCTCGGCCGCTGGGCGGTCCGGCCATCGAGCAGCTGCAGATCGCGCATCGCCTTCGGGCCCGCGCCACGGCCTGGGCTAACGACCGGCTCCGGCGCCGCCGGCCGACCGGGCGGCGCCGCACCGGCCTCTCGCAGCACGCTGGCAAGTGCGGCCGCCTCGGCAGGGGAGAAGCCGAGCATGGGCTCGGACGGCCGCAACAGTCGGTGGACGCCGCCGCCGACGCCCGCCTCACGGCGGCGCAACGATGCTCCCCCCGCCTCGGCGACGGGGAGGTAGCCGCCGGCACGCAGGACTGGGAGCACGGCCCCGATGTCGTCGCCCTCCAGCACCGCCACCGTCGGGGCGATGAGCCGCGGCTGCATCGACGCCAAGCGTCGGTCGGCGACGGCGCTCCGCAGCAAGCCGGGGTCCTCGGATCGAAGGTACAGACCCGCCGCCCCCACGACGAGGTTGCCGTGACGGCGGGCGACGTCCTCGATCAGGTAGGTGACGTTCTGCGGGATGTCGGTGGTCGAATGGCGCTCCAGCACGGCGATGATGTCCGGGGCCCGCATCCCGCCATCCATCGCCCGCCGGACCGACGCTTCGGACAGCTTGTAGATGCGGGCGGGGGACGAGGCCTTCAGGTCGGCGAAGCGGGCCAGGGCCGAGCCGAGGTCGGGCACCGGCGGGCCGGGCACGATGACGTTGAGATCGGCGCCCACCGTGCAGGTCGCCACCTCGGCGGCGAAGGCGGCGGGCCCAGGTCCGTCGCCCGAGAACCAGTTGATCTGCCGGGCCGCCGACCGTCCCGGCTCCACCACCGCGATGGGATCGGGGCCGACGGCGGTCCCCAGCCAGACCAGGGCCTCGACCGCCCGCTCCACGACCATGCGGGCGACGTCGGGGCCGCCGACGCGGCTCGGGAAGCGCCAGGCGATTCTTGCCGCGAGGCCCGCGACATCCGTGCCCGTCCCCGCCGGCAGCCCGGCAAGCTCGCCGACCACCGCGGCCCGGATGTGCCCCAGCCATTCCATCCGTTCCACCTTGTCCAGCGGCACCAGGCCGTTGTCCTCCTCGGTCCACAAGGTGGCACCGAGCCAGATGTCGAGCAGCGTTGCCCACCGGTGCGGAGGCGGCTGCTCGCCCCACTCGGTGGCGAGCGGTGAGGGGACGATCCGGTTGTCCTGATCGATGCCGACCAGCTGGGCTTCGACCGCCATCGCATACAGGAACGACACGTAGCGCTCGGCGAACCCGAGGTTCTTGGCGGTCTTCTTCAGCTCCCGTATCCCGAGCCCCCCGCGCTGCAGGCAGGTGGGGCGGCTCTGTGCCCACTCGTCGAGCACGGCCTCGAGATCCCCGAGCACCCTGGATGGATCCCCGGGGTGGTCGGCCCCGGGCATGCGCAGGGCTAACGGGGCCGGCGGATCGACCTGCCAGGAGTCGAACAGCCGGCCGCCTTGGAGGGCGAGGGAGATCTCTGCGGGGATGAGCTCTGCGCCGGAGTAGACATCGGAGTCGACGTGGACCACGAGGCCCCGGCTCTCCAGCCAGTCGAGAGGAGTCAGCACCTTGCGCCGCTCCGACCACGGAGGGTCCGACCAGCGGATGTGGCCGGCGCTCATCAGCTCCCGCCGCCCGACCCCGCCGCCCTTCTCCTGGATCAGGTCGAAGAGAGCGGCCGCCTTTGGCTCGGCCTCGGCGAGCAGCCCACGGATCCGCTCCGGCTCCGCCAGCGCCGCCGATACCTCGGCCACCATCTCCTCCTTGTCCCGCCTCGGTCCGGTTGCCAGCCCGATGTTGCGGCTGAGTGTTGCAAGGAAGTGGATGGAACGCTTGGCCAGAAGCCGCCGGGCGAGGGGGCCGAAGCCCGCCGGCGTGGGAACGGCCGCCATGGTGCAGGCGGGCACGTCCAGCGTCCAGCCTGCCCCGGCCGGCGAGGTCGGTCCGTCGACGAAGGCCAGTCCCCACCGCGACAGCTCCTCCGCGCCTTCCCGTAGGGATCCGAGCGGGACATCCGGGGCATGGGCGGCAAGGTCGGCGGACCCCACCCGGGGGCCGAGCCAGACGGCAAGCCGCAGCAGCTGGGCCAGGAATGCGTCGAGGGAGGACACCGCCATCCGGATGGCATGCGGCTGCGCCAGGATGTCGGCCAGGGTCGCCATGTCCTTGCGCCAGCGACCGCCCAGATACATCTTGACCTCGACCCGGCGCTGCAGGACGGTTTCGAAGTCCGCGTCGCTAAGCTCTCGCAGGTGGGCGGAAAAGGAAGCAGGCACGGAACCAGGCTACCAACAGCCTCCGGAAGGGCGTGGATTTCCGACTCGGACCGCGAAGAAATGTGTTTGAGTGCTTGCCGGGGGGCCTCGGCCCGCATCGCCTCCCTCTGGCACGTGGCTACCGGGCCATTTCTGGCCCGCAAACTGGAATCGACCACTCACCGTGGTCGTCTTGGGTGTCAGTTCCCACTTCCATGCCCGCTGCGTCCGGTGTTCCCATCGGCTCCAGAGATTCTTTGAGTATAAAGTGCTGCTCTACACCATTCTGTACTCAAAGAATTGCGGAAGAGCTATCCGTTGGGGGAAGAGCCACTACTGAGCGTGGCTATCGCGGAGTCACGATTCCCCGAGGTACGGCTGTCCGGGAGGAGGCGGGTTGTCCCACTCGTTGCCGAGCGCCCGACCGTGGTGCCGGGCCCTCGTGATCATCACGGTGTGGGGGTCGTCTTTGATCTCGAACGAGGCCGGGTCGTCCTTCAGGTGGTAGTCCTCGTCACCGAACAGTTCCCGCCAGATCCACTCCCAGAGGTGCACGGGCTCCTCCCGGAACGGCAGCATCAGCCTGTCGTACATCGGGCTCAGGCGATCGGGCCGAAAGGTGAGGTACCAGGCCAGTCCGAGCTTGGCCGCGCGTTGGCCTTCGGGTGAAGTGTCGTAGAAGTAGGGAACGAGCAGGCGGCGAATCACGTCTCGCACCTGCTGTTCGTCATCCGGATCGACGGTGGAAAACTCGTGGAATTCTTCGTCGATGTCCCCTCCACCGATCAGAGGACCGACGAGGTCTTCTACAAATGCCGGGTTTATGGCGGTCATGGGAGCTCCTCTAGTAGGGGATAGAGCGTAATTAGCTTTCTGTCGCGATAGATGGCCTGTACCACTGACGTTTCACGATATTGAGTGCCGCCAACCAGGTAGCCGTCGCCGACGGTCCGACCCATGTCGAACCTGAAGGCAGTCCGCTGAGTGGATATGGAAATCTGATTTGCTCGTCGCGCCGCCTTTAGTTGATCGGCATGGGTGAGGAAGCGAGTTGCGCTTCTCGAAGCAAGCTGCACACCGTCCGGTGTCACACCTGTGAGTGCTCGTACTCGTTGGGCCTCGATCGACGTCTGGGCCCCCGTGGCGTGCGAAGAAGTGGCCGCCCGACGCGTTATCCATGTCCTCCAGCGCCTGGGCCGCCCTGGCCTCCCGTGCGGCAATGAGCTGAGACTTCAACTCCGGGACCAGGAGTAGGGCAACGTCGGGGGTGAGTTCGCCGGCGGCCTTGGCGGGGTGGTGCTGCCACATGTCCCAGTAGATGGCCGCCTTGCCGGCCTCCTTCGGGTGCTGCAGCGAGGAGGACGCGGTTTGGGCGAACTGCAGTGCCTGCCTGGTCGCCGCCAGCGGGGGGCAGGCCATCCAGAGGGCGTTCTTCTGTAGCGAGACCACCGTGTGCCTAACCGAGTCCCCCAGGCCCTTCAGGAACTCCCAGGACTGGTGGCGGGGCACCGCCCACATCGACACTGGCTTGGGGACATTGGCCGCCCTGGACCGCAGGCTGGCGGCCAGGCGTCGGGCGGCGCTGGCGAGATCCCCCCGGGCAGCCTCCAGCAGGGCCTCGGCCTGGCGGATCTCGTCGGCCCCCGGCCCATATGCCCCGTCGTCCAGGCGGCACCCGCCCCCCGGCCCGGCCCCCAGCAGCAGCCCGGCCCCCAACGGCCCTCGCCCGGATGCCCCCGAGGCAACCTCGCGGCGGCAGCCCGGCGGCGCTGCCCCGACTCGTACAGGGCCAGCGCCCGGGCGGCGGCCCCCTGGCCGTCCCGCAGCACGGTGGCGTAGGAGCGCAGGCCCCCGGCGGCGTCGGCCAGGTCGTTGCCCACCTGCCGCAGGTGGGAGGGGATCTCGCCGAGGGTCCGCTCGAAGTCCCGGGCGGCCTGGCCCTGCCACTGCCCGGTGTCGAGGCCCCCAAGGCGCGAAACCGACGTCGCCATGCCGCCAGCCAGGCCACCCAGCCTTGCCGCCAGCTCCTCGACCGCATCCGGGTCCCCCGGCACCAGCTGGGTCGGAGAGGCCCCCACAACGAGGCCCCCGGCTGCGGTACCGCTCAAGAGGGGCCGGCCTTGATCGCGTTCTCGATCCGCTCGTAGGCCCCGGCGGCCGCCTTGACCTGCCTTGGCGAGGCTCTCGCTCTCCTGCGCATCCCGATCCATGCAACGGCCCCAGGCCTGGATGAAGTCGTGGAAGGCGCCCGCAAGCTCCGCAGATCCGCAGTCGTGCGCCCGGCTCGCAAGGTGCGCCCGGTGGGCTGCCAGGTCCCGCGGCGCACCCATCGCAGCCGGCAATGCCTCGGCAGCCGCCAGCAGCCTGGCGGTGTCGACCTCGATCTGAGACGCCATGCCGACAGGGTAGAGGCAGGCAAACGTATAGTCAAGAGTGTAGAGATTCGTTGTATCCCCCCGATGCAGAACGGCACGAGCGCCCCCAACCCCCATAGACTGCGCGGATGCTCCGCACGGACCTGCTGCTCGACCCCTTCGGCGCCCGGTGGGCCGAGCTCCGCACCGCCGCCATCGCCGCCGAGGAGGCCGGGTTCGACGGCATCTGGACCTGGGACCACCTCGCCGGGAGCGTCCACCGGGAGCACCGGATCCTCGAGTGCTGGACCGTGCTGTCGGCGCTGGCCCCGCTGCTGCAGCGGGTCACCATCGGCCCCCTCGTGCTCAACGTGGCCAACCGCCATCCGGGCGTCGTCGCCGGGATGGCGGCGACGCTGCAGGAGGTCTCCGGCGGCCGCCTGCTCCTGGGCATCGGTGCGGGCGGAGGTGCCGGGACGCCCTACGCGACCGAGCAGGAGGCTCTGGGCCGCCCGGTGCTCGGCGACGCTGCACGGCGCCGGCAGGTCGCCGAGGCCATCGGCGTGATCCGCCAGCTCTGGACCGGCAGGGCGTCGCCCCGGGAGGGCCGGTACTTCTCCCTCGGCTCGGCCCTCGGCTACCTTCGCCCCGAACCGCCGCCCCCCATCATCGTCGGTGCCTTCGGCGGCAAGATGGCCGAGCTGGCGGGCAGGCTGGGCGACGGCATCAACACCCAGGCCGCCCATCCCCGGCTCCCGGAGCTCATCGCGACGGCCCGGGGTGCCCACACCACAAGCGGCGGCGACCCCGACGCCTTCATCGTCACGGTATTCGCCGGCCTTGACCGGCGCTGGGTCGAGAACCGGTCCCCCGACCGTGAGCACCTGAAGAGCCTGGGCGTGCAACGCCTCGTCCTGCTCACACACCCGCCCTATGACCCGGGCACCATCGCGGCTGCGGGCCGTCTGCTCGGGCCGAGCGACCCGTAGACTCCGGCACAGATGGACGTGATCGTCGCCATGAAGCAGGTGCCCGACCTCAGCGCGGGCATCGTGCTCGACGCGCCGGGGACCGATCTCGACCGGGAGCACCTCGACTTCGTCACGAGCCCGTTCGACGAGTACGCCCTCGATGAGGCGCTCATGTTGAAGGAGGTCGTCGGTGGCACGTGACGGTCGTGGCCCTCGACGACCCCGGCATCGACCAG
>DASPZW010000417.1:0-10407 GCA_035636055.1 Actinomycetota bacterium | reverse complement strand
GCCATCTACTGGCCCGAGCCGCACCTCGTGGTCGACCCCGACCCGGAGGCGCCGGTGATGGTGTCCGTGACGTACACGGTCGCCCCCGAGAACGTGCCGGCGTTCCTCGAGGCGATGGAGCGGGTGCGTCGCTCCCGCCGCCGGACCGGCGCCGTCCGCTGGGAGCTCTACCGGGACGGGGAGGATCCGCGGCGCTTCGTGGAACTGTTCCTGGTGCGGTCCTGGGACGAGCACCTCCGCCAGCACGGCGGGCGCCTGACCGGGACCGATCGGGACGTCGAGGCGGCGGCGACCGCCCTGGCTGAGGGCCCGACCGTGATCGCCCACCTGTTCCCGGCGAGGCCCGAGCCGGACTGAGCCCGGGCTCTCCTCTCGTGGCCCGCTCCTTCGGAGCCTCCACGAGCCCCGCATAGGAGCCAGGGGGATTCGCAGCTCATCCGGCTCCGCTGCGCTCCGGGCGGGCTGCTAGTCCCCCCTGGACCCCCCCGGTTCCGGTTCGTCGTGCCGAGCGGTACGATCGCGTCTGCGATGGGTCATGTCATCGAGCTTGACGAAGCCGTGTGGTTCCAGCGGTGCCGCCGTGCCTGGGATCTGGGCGCCGGGGAACGGCGCAACTTGGAGGCCCTGGAGCCGCTCCGGCCCTTCGACCTCGCCGTCGCCCTCCGGGAAGGGCTGGGAGCCTGGTACTTCCCCGCCATGTGGGCCTGGACGAGATCCATGGTGCGCCCCATCGCCCTCGAGAGCTTTCACAAGTCGATGCGGACCCAGCGGGCCAGTTTCCTCGAGTCCCACGACGCCGCAGCCTTTCCCGAGGACGACTGGGCAGGCGCCGGCCGCCGGGGGAGCGAGCTCCTCGAGGGCTACTTCGACTGGGCGTCGAACCTGGACGACTTCACCGCCGTCCGGGTCAGCCCGGAGATCGACCTCGTCGTACCCGACCCCGGGCTGCCGGGGGCCGGCCTGATCGCTGCCGACGGAGGGCCGATCCGGTTCCGGGACGCATCGACCTGCTGGTCGCCGACGAGCACAACCGGCTCTGGTTGGTAGAGCACCGGTTGGTCGACGGCGAGTGGCCAGCCCGCGACACCCTCGTCCTGGACCCCCGCAGCACGTTGGCGTGCTGGGCGCTCGAGCACCAGTACGACGCCCGGATCGGGGGGGTGTTGATCAACGAGCTCCGGCCCGAGCCCGTCTCCCCGACGGGTTCGGGGAGCCCCGGAGGGGCGTGATCGTGATAGAGGACCCCAGCGGGCGGTTCCGCCGGACACGCATCCGCAAGACCCTTACCGAGTTGCGCCGGCTCCTCCGCCAGTTCGCCGCCGCCGCTGCCGAGATGACCGACCCCGGGCTGCCGGTCTACCCCAACCCCTCGCCGCAGACGTGCGCCCAGTGCGCCTTCGTGGCGCCCTGCCTGGCGCTGAGCGCAGGCGACGACCCGGCACCCGTCCTCGAGGCTTCTTACCGGCGGCGGGTCCCCGAGGTGATCCCGCTGCCGCCCCGGACCGGAAGCTGCGGCCCGCAACGGGTGTACGGCTGGAAGACGAAAGGGCCCGGCGTCAGCCAGCCGATCTGAGGTCGGGGAGGCCCGCCGCCGATGGGCCGGGCGGTTTGACCCAGGCCCGAGTTACAGGCGCTTCAGGCGGGCGGAGTCGGCGGGGCGGTAGATGCAGATGACGTCGTTGACGTAGCCGAGCCGGACTGCCATCTCCAGCATGGCGAGGCCCGCCCCGGCCTCGGGCAGGTGCGACGTCAGCACGATGAACGGCGGGCAGCCCTCCATGCCCTTCAGCAGCGCCCCGTTGGCGATCGCCTTCTTGAGCGTGTCGGTCCGGAGCAGCCCGGGCCGCGAGCCCTGCACGCTCCCCTTGTACTCGAACCAGATCGTGTGGCCGAGGGGGCTCACCGCCTCCCGGTCGACCTCGATGCCCGCCTCGCTGACCAGCACCCGGGAGCCCACCTCGTAGCCGGAGTTGAGGAGCAGCAGGTCGCACTGCTCGGCGAACTGGCGGCCCTGTGCCGAGGCCGCCGCCTGGAACAGGTTCATGGGGTCCCTGCGGGGGGAGGCTCCTGGAAGATCGGCAGGAGCCGGATCTCCATGGAGGCACGGTCGTCGTCGAGCATCTCCTCGGTAACGATCTGCTCGTCGGGATAGCCGTCGAGGACATCGCCGGTTGCCAGCATCCATGCCGTCACGGCGTCGGCCCACCGTTGCTCCAGGAGGGCGGAGCGGATCTCCTCCAACTCGGCGGGGCGGAAGTCCTCCGGGCGGGACGGGCCCACGAGCCTGACGGCGAGGAGCCGGCCGAGGACCGCATCGGATTCGGCCAGGAAGATCTCGGGCGTGTCGCCGTGGAGCACCCCGACCGCAACCCTGCCCGGCCAGCCGAGGGTTCCTCCGGATGCGCCCAATGCCGCCTCAGGTCGCTTCTGGCTGGGCCCCGAGCGCGTAGCCGCGGAGCTTGCCTTGATCGTCGGCCGACGTCATCTGCAGGACGTCCAGGATGGGCTTGCCCGGACCGCGGACCACCCGCAGGGCCGCCTCGCCCGCCCCGCCTTTCGGGGCGTCGGTGGTGAGCAGGACGAGCGGGATCTTGGGGTACGCCTCGTGGAGGACCGCCGCCTTCCCGAGCGCTTTCCACAGGGTGTCGGTGCGCTTGAGCCCGGGGCGCGTCGAGGTGAACCCACCGGACACATCGAAGAACCACTCGCCGCCGTCCCGGTCGTAGGCGCGGAAGTTGACCTCGACGCCCACGGGGAGCGGGACCTTGGCCTGGATGGGGTCGAAGCCGCACTGGCGCAGGAGCGCCTCCGCCACGTCACGGGCGGCCCGGCCCTCCCGGACGGCCCGGGCTTGGAAGTCCTCGTCCGGATCGCCCTTGGCCGGGATGGCGGGCAGGACGACCGACAGGGTCTCGTCCTCCAGCCCGGGCTGGCGCTGGCCTCGGCGCGCCTCCTCGACCCGGGCACGGGCCTGCTGCACGTAGGCGGCGTCGATGTCGTACCCGGCGAAGTGCCGGCCGGTCCGGATCGCCGCCACCGCCGTCGTGCCCGATCCCATGAAGGGGTCGAGGACGAGGTCGTCGTAGTAGGTGTAGAGGTGGATGAGCCGCCTCGGCAGCGCAACGGGGAACGGCGCGGCGTGGCCCACCCGCGTCGCCGATTCCGGGGGCATCTCCCAGACGTCGGTCGTCGCCTCCATGAACTCGTCGCGCCAGAGCGAGGCGGCGGACGGCAGGCCCTCGCGGTGGCGCTGCCGGGCCGTCAGCGCCCGGTCGAAGCGCCCCTTGCTCGCGATGACCACCCGCTCGGTGAGGTCCCGCAGGACGGCGTTCGCCGGCCGCTGGAACGATCCCCAGGCGCAGGATCCCGAAGAGCCACGGGCCTTCTGCCAGATCACCTCGCCGCGCAGCAGGAGCCGGAGCTTGTCCTGGAGGATGCCGATGACATCCGAGGACAGCGAGCGGTAGGGCCGCCGGCCGAGGTTGGCGACGTTGACGGCGATGCGACCCCCGGGCTCCAGCTTGCGGACGCACTCGCCGAACACCTCCTCGAGCATCTGCAGGTACTCCAGGTACGTCGCGGGGATGTGGCCCTCCCCGAGCGCCTCCTCGTACTCCTTGCCCGCGAAGTAGGGCGGCGAGGTGACCACGAGGGCTACCGAGCCGTCTGCGACGTGGGTCATCTCCCGGGCGTCGCCGACGAAGATGTCGTCGATGTCTTTGCGGGCGTGGACCGCGTTGTCCGCACTGAGCTTGGGTGGGGTGAACCGGGCGTAGAAGGCGCTGGCGTCGTGGTTCTCGCGCCGGGAGACCCCGAAGCGTGAGGTCTGGGTCGGTTCCCGACGATCTGCCACGACCTTCGACCCTCCTCGAGCTCGAACGTTCGTTCGATTCTCTTCGCGCTCCGGCGCCCCTGCGCGGATCATAGCCCGCCACGATCGCCGCACCATCGCCATTTTCCAAACCCACAGCCGGCCCCCAAGGGGCTCTCACAGATCTCCCAGCCGGAACTGGCCTACTGAAACCTGTCAGAAGGTAGGCGATCAGCGGGTAAAAGGTGGTAGTGATGATCTTCGAGCAGTTCTACTTGGAGAGCCTCGGTCACGCCTCCTACCTCGTCGGCGACGAGAGGACCGGCAAGGCGCTCGTCCTCGATCCCCGACGTGACGTCGAGATCTACCTCGAGTCCGCCCGGATGCACGGCCTCCGGATCGCCTATGCGATCGACACCCACGGCCACTCCGACTACGTGAGCGGCCTCTCCGAGCTCCGCCTGCGCCAGGACGTCGAGGTGTTGGGGCTGGCGGGGGCCGACTTCGGCTACGACTTCCGCGGCGTCACCGACGGCGAGGTCCTGGAGATGGGCGAGGTCGCCTTCGAGGTCCTCCACACCCCCGGCCACACGCCCGAGCACGTCAGCCTGCTCGTCTACGACCGTTCTCTACCCCAAGGGGACCCCGGCCTCTCCGTTCGCACCGAACCCGGCAAGGACCCGGCCCTCCTGCTCTCCGGCGGCACGCTGCTGGTGGGCGATCTGGGCCGGCCCGACCTGCTCGGGGATCCCGAGGAGGTACGGGAGGCCGCCCGCTCCCTCTGCCACACGATTCAGGAGCGCATCCTGTGGCGCCTGGGCGACCACGTGGCTGTCTACCCGACGCATGTGCGGGGCTCGCTGTGCGGCGGCACGATCGGCACCCGGCTGTCCACGACCGTGGGCTACGAACGCCTCACCAACCCTCTCCTGTGCAACATCGGCTCGTCACAGGAGTTCGTCGAAGCGTGCGTCCGGCTCGACGCGCTGCCTGCCGTGCCCCCGTACTGGCGGCGGATGCGGGCGCTGAACCTCGCCGGCCCGACTGCCGTGGACCTGTGGGAACCCGCCGCCCTCGTCCCGTCCGAGTTCCGGCGCCACCGCGATGCGGGGGCCCTGGTGCTCGATGCCCGGTCGCCGGAGGCCTTCGCCAGCGGGCACATCCCCGGTGCTCTCAACGTCGGGATCGGGTCCTCGTTCTCCACGTGGGCCGGCACGGTCCTGCCGGAGGGGGCTCGGGTGCTATTGGTGCTCGACGGGCCGGGGCAGCTCTGGGAGGTCGCGTGGCAGCTCCTTCGGGTGGGCTACGACGTCCCGGAGGGTTGGCTGTCCGGCGGCATGGCCGCCTGGCGGGCCGCAGCCGGCGAGGTCGACACGCTTCCGCAGATCGACGTCCACGAGCTTGCGGGCCGGGTGGACGCCGTGGCGGTCAACGTCCTCGACGTCCGCCAGCCCGCCGAGTGGGCTGGGGGCCATATCGACGGGGCCACCTTCATCACCGGCGCGGAGTTGCCGGGCCGCATCGACGAGGTCCCCAACCACAAGCCGGTGGCCGTCATCTGTGCCACGGGCTACCGGTCCTCGGTTGCAGCCAGCCTGCTGGCGCCGGTGCGGCCGGGCCGTGTCCTCAACGTGGTCGGGGGCATGAGCGCCTGGACGACCAGCGGCTATCCGACGGTTTCCGAGCTTCATCACACCAGCGCCCTGGGAGGTGCCCGATGACCCCGATGGTCCCGATGGTCCGCACAGCGCTCGACCTGCCCTCTCGGCCGGAGAAGCCTCGGGCCCGCGGCATCACCATGGTCATCGACAACGGGCTGCCGACGGGGGCGTTCCGGGACCACGTCGAGAGCACGGCGGGGCTGATCGACTTCGTGAAGTTCGGCTGGGGCACCGCCGCCGTCTCCCCGGACATCGCCACGAAGATCGCCACGCTGCGGGATCACGACATCGGCTTCTTCTTCGGCGGGACCCTCTTCGAGAAGCATCTCTCGCAGGACCGCTTCGACGACTACCGGACGTTCTGCCATGCCCACGGCTGCCGGTACGTCGAGGTGTCCAACGGGACGGTTGCGCTCAGCAACGAGGAGAAGGCGAGCTACGTCACCAAGCTCGCCGCCGAGTTCACGGTGCTCTCCGAGGTGGGGCTGAAGGACACCGCCCGCTCCGAGCGGATGGGGACGGGGGACTGGGTCCAGTGCATCCTCCAGGACCTCGATGCCGGTGCGCACCTCGTGATCACCGAGGCCCGCGAGAGCGGCCGGAGCGGGATCTGCCATGCGGACGGCAAGCTCCGCGCCGACGTGCTCGACGGGATCCTCGACTCGGGCGTGGGCACCGACCGGCTCCTCTTCGAGGCCCCGACCAAGGACCTGCAGGCCTCGTTCATCCGCCGGATCGGCCCCAACGTCAACCTCGGCAACGTGGCACCGGGGGACGTCATCGGGGTCGAGACGCTTCGTCTCGGCCTGCGATCCGACACCTTCGCCGCCCCGGTGCCGTCGATCGGGCGGGCCGTCAAGCCAGCGACCGAGCCCCCGGCCGGGCCTCGCCGGGTCCCGAGCCGGGGTGCCCGCACGATGGGCGCCCGGCACCTGGCCGCGGCCCCGGACTTCTAGTCCCGGGGCGTTGTTGCCGGCGCTGCCAGCGCTGGTCGCCACTCCGCGTGGCCATCTTTGCCCCGCGGAGGAGAGGCTCTGAAAAAGAGATTCTGTTTCACCGCGATATGCGCGGTGAAACAGAAACCAGATGGTCACACCCCTTTTGGAATCCGGCCATGTCGGTCACCGAGGCCCCATCAGACTCTTGAGCGACCACTGAGGGTGATGAACCAGCCGAGACTCGAAGCCCCAGGCATGTCGCTCCAAGGGAACCACACGCAGAGCGGCCGGGCTCGCTCGCTTCCCTCCCACCGTCCGAGATCGATCGCGGGACGCGCGGAGACGGTGGGTACAACTGCTTTTGACAGATGGGGCTACGTAGTTCAGATTGCTTCTAGCGGAGGGCAGTCTGTGACCAGAACAACCAACTCGACAGGATGGCAACCCCCGGGAGGCTACCCTCCAGCGAAGGGTGCAAGGCAGCGTCCCGCCCGCGGCCGCCCGGCATGGCCCGCGTGGCCCGGCCTCCCCGTGCCGCCGGGCATGCGCGTGCCGCTCATCGTGGGCGCGTGCGTGGTCCTACTGGCTGCCACGGTCTCTGCGGCGGTCGGTCTCTCGTCGCCGGCCCAGGCGGGCGGGGCCGCGCAGGCGGCGGCAGCGGCCAGCGCCGCCCAGGTCGCCACATCGGGCACGAGCCAGGACGGCCTGCAGGAACTCCTGAGCCTGCTCTTCCCACCACCCCCGCCCCCGGCTGCCGCAGCCCCGGCAGCCCCGCCCCCGCCGCCAGCCGACGCCCCTACGACGTCGCTCATCGCCGACGCGATCGGCTCCTCCGTGCCGGTGTACGCCAATCCCAGCGGTGGTCCGGTCGTCAACCGCGTCTCCGGCTCCAACGTCCTGGGCCAGCGCGAGGCCTTCCTGGTGACGGACTCCTCCGTGGCGGGTTGGTACCAGGTGGAGTTGCCGGTCAAGCCGAACGGAACGACCGGTTGGATCCAGGCCTCGAGGGTGACGACCCGCACGAGCCCATACCTCATCCGGGTGCACCAGTCGCAGTTCAAGCTGGACCTCTACAACAACGGGCAGCTCCAGCAGTCCTTCACGGTGGCGGTGGGCGCCCCGTCGACGCCGACGCCGGACGGCAACTTCTTCGTCTGGGCATCCCAGGACTGGAACTCGGCCCCCTACGCCGTCGGCATCTTCGCCCTCTCGGGGTTCTCGCCGGTGCTCGACAACTGGCCCGGCGGGGGTCGCACAGGCATCCACGGCTGGCAGGACACGAGCATCCTGGGGAGCCGGGCGTCGCACGGCTGCGTGCGGATGGGGCCAGGCGACTTCGCAAAGCTGCTCCACACCGTGCCCCTCGGCACACCGGTCGAGATCCAGCCGTAGCGTGAGCCTGTACGTCGCTCCGTCCCCGCTCCACGGGTTCGGGGTCTTCACCGACGAGGCGTTCGCGGCGGGCGATCCCATCGAGGAGTGCCCCGTGCTGGTGATCCCCGCCCCACAGCGAGAGCTCATCAACCAGACGGTCTTCAGCGGTTACTACTACGAGTGGGGGGAAGGCGACGGCGCCCTCGCCCTCGGCTTCGGGAGCCTCTACAACCACTCGTACGAGCCGACCGCCCGCTACGACCCGGCCGACGCCGGCCCGGTCCTGGTGATCAGTGCCATCCGGGCCATCCGGCCTGGGAGCGAGATCACGATCAACTACAACGGCAACCCCCGGAGCCGCAAGCGCCTCTGGTTCGATCCCGCGGGCTGACCCGCACCCGGCTCCCGGCGGGCACCGCACAAAAAACGGCTAGCGCTTTTTCTTATTCTTCTCATTCGGCGGCCGGGCAACGGCCTCGCCTTGGCGTGGGGCCTGGAACAGGTGGCCCGCCACCGCCCGGGCCACGGCTTCGAGGTCGCCGCCCAAGGCAGGCGGGAGGTTACCCGCAAGACCGAGCGTCGCCAGGCCGTGCATCAGCGACCATGCGGCGACACCGGCCTCCAGCGGATGGTCCGAGACCGTTGCCGCAGGTCCGTACAGCATGGCGCCGGACGCCAGCCGGGCGGCGGCGATCCCAGGATCGTCGGGGTCGTAGAGTTCGGGACGGAACATCACGTCGAAGAAGGGCCGCTCCTCGACGGCGAACCGCACGTAGGCCACCCCGACCTCGGCGAAGCTGTTGGTGGCCTCGTAGGCGGCCCGCAGGGTTGCCGCCAGCCGCTCGAACCCCTCGGTGGCCACCGCCGTGAGCAGGCCCCGCTTGTCCCTGAAGTGGTGCGCCGGTGCGGCGTGGGAGACGCCGGCACGCCGGGCCAGCTCCCGCAGGCTGAGTGCGGCGGGGCCGGACTCCCGGATGGATGCGACGGCCGCCTCGAGCAGCACCCGGCGGAGATCGCCGTGGTGATACCGCCTCGCATCCTCCGCATCCGGCACGGGCAGAGTCTACGGCAGAAATATAGGCATTGACAAGATAGACGGGAGCCTACTATCTTGGCACTGGATAGATCGACACGTCCGCATGCGAGGAGACCCGTCATGGCCGAGCCGCTCCGCCTGTCCGCCGATGCTCGGAGCACCGCCGGGATGACCTGCTCACGATCGTCGCCATCGAGTTCGGGGGGACCTACCTGTTGCGCATCGTCCGGGGTCGGGTGCCGATGACCGAGTTCCAGCGGGACTTCGCGCGGGCGGGCCACGCCCATGCGGGGGTGCTGGTGATCCTTGCCCTCGTGTGCCTGGTGCTGGCCGACGCCGCCGGCGTGCACGGACTTGCGGCCTTCGGCGCCCACACCGCGCTCCCCTTGGCGGCGATCCTCATGTCCGCCGGGTTCTTCCTGTCCTCCGCCGGCCGCGGGCGCACGCAGCCGAATCGCCTGATCGCCATCCTCTACGTGGGCATGGCGTCCCTGGGGTTCGGCGTGATCGCGCTGGGCGTGGGCCTCCTCACCGCCTGACGCCCGGGGTGTTCAGGGTGGCTGGGCTGCCGGGGCAGCGGCCCACCCCTGCACGCTCGGCGGGTATGGTTGGAGCGGGGGGTTGGTACTCGCAGCGGCGGGCGGCTGCGCCGCTGGGGAGAGGAAGGGCAGGTGCGATCCATGACGGGCGTGCCCGCAGGAACCGCGCGCGAGGAGGCGGTAGAAAGCCCCTATCCTGGCGCGCGTCCGGCCATGAACAGCGTGATCAGCCCCGCCCCGCGGGACGCATGGGACGAAGTGTTCCAGGCCGATCCCTTCGCCCTCGAGACCCAGTCCCCGGCGTGGACCGACGCGATGTGCGACGGCGGCGACTACCACGACGTCAGCCGTCTCTACGACATCGGGGGGCGGGTCATGGTCCTCCCGATGCTGCGCCGCCGGGCCGGCGGGATCGTTGCCATCGACGCCGCCAACCCGCTCCAGTGTGGCGCCGGCGGCCTCCTGGCCCCCGGGGGGCCGACGCCGGCCGACACGACAGCCGTCTTCGCCGATCTCGCCCGGCGGCGGGTGGTCTCCCAGACCGTCTGGCCCAATCCCCTGCTCGCACCCCAGTGGGCTCCGAGCGTTCCGTCGACGGCCACGGTGGTGCCGCGCCTGGGCCACATGCTCGACCTGGATGGTGGCTTCGACAATGTCTGGGCGAAGCGCTTCGAGGGGTCCGCCCGGACGGGGGCCCGCAAGGCCGAGCGCTACGGCGTCGAGGTGGAGTGCGACACGACCGGGCGCCTGGTACCCGAGCTGTACGAGATGCTCGAGAACGCGGTGAGCCGGTGGGCCCGCCTGCAGCACGAGCCGCGCTGGCTGGCAGCGCGGCGACGGCGCTCCCGGGACCCGGTGGAGAAGTTCCAGGCGGTGGCCCGCCACCTCGGCGACCGGTGCCGGGTGTGGATCGCCAGGGTCGAGGGGCGACCCGCCGCCTGCATGCTGGTGCTCCTGGGCCGCAACGCCTACGACTTCCGGGCGGCGATGAACGAGGATCTGAAGGGCTAGTAAGTTTTTCCCGGGTCGCCAGAGCACCGAAATCCGA
>DASPZW010000416.1:0-10370 GCA_035636055.1 Actinomycetota bacterium | reverse complement strand
CACCTCCAACCCGTTCATCCAGGCGAGCCTGGTGGCGCAGGCCACCTCCCGGGTTCGGGTTGGGACCGGCATCGCCTTGGCGTTCCCCCGGTCACCAGGCATCACGGCGATGGCCGCCGTCGACGTCGACGAGCTCTCCGGCGCCCGGTTCGCCCTCGGCCTCGGCCCCCAGGTGAAGCGGGTCAACGAGCAACGCTTCTCCACGCCCTTCGAGCACCCGGCTCCCAAGATGCGCGAGTACGTCCTCGCCGTGCGGGCCTTCTGGGCGGGGTACTTCGGGGAGGAGCCACGGTTCCAGGGCCGCTTCTACCAGGTCACGATGGCGCCGTGGCCGAGGATGCCGCCCCCGGTGCGTCCGAGTGTTCCGATCCTGCTGGCCGCGGTGAACCGCGGGATGCTGCAGGCCGCGGGCGAGGTCGCGGACGGCGTGATCGGCCACCCGCTCACCTCGCCGCGCTACGTCCGGGAGGTGGTGCTGCCCGCCATCGCCGAGGGCGCCGCCAAGGCGGGTCGCGCCCCTGGCGATGTGGAGTTGGTCCAGACGGTGCTGATCTCGATCTCCGACGACCGGGAGCTTGCCCGCCGTGAAGTCGCCCAGCAGATCGGGTTCTACGCAACCACCCGCACCTACGAGCCGATCCTGGCCCTCCACGGCTACGAGGGGGTCGCTCCGGAGCTGCGCCGGGCCTACGCCGACCGGGACATGGACCGTCTCGCCTCCCTGGTCACGGAGGAGATGGCGGAAACCTACGCCCTCTACGGCCCGGCGAACGAGGTTGTCGAGAAGGCGAAGCGCTTCGACGGCCTCGCCGGCGAGCTGCTGCTCGGGGGGCCCTGGTACCGGGTCGACCCGGGCCGCCTGCTCGAGAACCACCTGGCGATCCTGGAGGCCTTCGGGCGCTCGGCCCTCGCTACCTCTTCCGGCGCGGGAAGACCTCCGCCGGCGAGGCGACCCGGTCGAGGATGAGGATCCCGTCCAGGTGGTCAACCTCGTGCTGGATCGCTCTGGCCTCGAACCCGGACGTCTCGGCGCTGACCTCGTCGCCCATGAGGGTGAAGCCCTTCAGGAAGATGCGTGTCGCCCGCCGGACGTCTGCGGTGATGGTCGGCAACGAGAGGCATCCCTCCCGCCCGATCTCGGACCCCTCGCCCGTGACCACCTCGGGGTTCAGGATGACCATGGGGCCGTGGCAGACCGTCGCCTTGGGATGACCCGTCACGTCCACAGCGATGATCCGGAGCGGCACGCCGATCTGGGGGCACGCCAGCCCGACGGTGCGGGGGTAGTGCCGCATCGTCTCCAGGAGGTCCACGACGATGGAGCGGATCTCGTCGTCGACGAAGTCGCAGGGGGCGGCGACCGCCTTCAGCATGGGGTGGGGGTAGATCAGGACGGGGCGGACGGGCATGTGGCAGGACCGCGTTACAGCTCGGCAGCCTCGGCGGAGCGGAACGTGAGGCTGACGCCAAGCTCGCGGGAGATGACCTGGAGGCTGGCGGCCACGTCCTCGGGTTCCACCCCCGAGGGCAGGGCGACGTCGAGGATCATGGCGTAGAGGTCGCCCCCGGCCAGGTGGCTCCGGAGGTCGGTGATGTTGACGTCCATCTCAGCCAGGGCCCGCGACACCGTGTAGACGATGCCGGGTCGGTCCTTGCCGTAGACCGAGACCACGAACGGCGTCCCCTCCCCCTGCCCGGGCACCTCCTCGAACTCACGCGTCGTCACGACCAGGTCGAACTGCCGGGCCGGTTCCTGCAGGGCGGCGTTGAGCACGGGGGCGCCGACGTCGTCCGGGGATTCGACGAGCAGGATCATGGCGAATTCGTTGCGCAGCAGGCTCATGGAGCAGTCGGCGAGATTGCAGCCCAGTGCCAGCAGTACCTCGGTGAACCCGGCCACGATGCCCGGGCGGTCCTGCCCGATGGCCGTGATCGCGAACTCGTGCATCCCGACTCCTCCCCGGTCCCAACAGGTCCACAATTCCGGCAACATTGACGGCCCGTGCCGAGCCACCGTGCCTATACTCCGCTCAGTGACACGTCCCGCACATGCCCCAGCCCCCGGCCAGCTGGCCCTTCCCCCTGACGCCTCCCCCAGAGGAACCGCCGCCAACAGCACGGGCGACCCACTCGTTCACGGCGTCGAGGTCCGAAGGTCAGCCCGGCGGAAGCGTACCGTGGCGGCCCGCCTCGAGGGGGGCACGCTCATCGTGTACCTCCCCGCCCGCATGTCCGCCGCGGAGGAGGCCCTCTGGGTGGACCGCATGCGCAAACGCCTGGAGTCCCAGGAGCGGCGGCGCCGGCAGAACTCCTCCGGCGACCTCGAGCGGCGGGCCCAGGAACTGAACAAGCGGTACTTCGGTGGCAAGCTCCAGTGGTCGTCCCTCGCCTACGTCGGCAACCAGAACACCCGGTATGGCTCCTGCACCGTGGGGACCGGGGCCATCCGCCTGTCCGACTCCCTCCTCGCCATGCCCGGCTGGGTGCGCGACTACGTGCTGGTCCACGAGCTTGCCCACCTGGTGGAACCAAACCACTCGCCGGCGTTCTGGGCCCTCGTGGGGCGCTACCCGCTTACCGAGCGAGCCCGGGGGTACCTGATCGCGAAGGGCGTGGAGACGGAGGCCTAGGCAGGTCCGCCGGCCCGGAACACCAGGGATCCCGCCGTCGGGGGATGGGCGCCGGGACTGCGGGTCCGGACGAACGTGAGCTTGGTGTACCCCAGGTGCTCCAGGATGCCGATCGCCACGGCGGCCCGGACGCCCCACCCGGCCAGGACCCCGAGGTCCCAGTTCCGGCCGAGCTCGCCGGCCCCGGTCCACAGGCGGTCGGCGGGGATGCGGGCGCCCACGCCATGCTCGGGGGGGACAAGCGTCCCCGGATCGGCGACGTCGACGAGGGCCAGGACATCCCGCGCGTCTGCCAGGGCGATCGTCGGCGTGGCGACACTGCCGCCCGGCCAGCCGGCGACGCCCCCGGCGAAGGAGCCGACCACGTCGAAACCCTTGCCCCGGAAGGCGTCGGCGGCCTTCTCCAGCGGCGAGACTCCGTCGTCGAGCAACAAAAGGCGGGCATCGAGGGGCAGGAGGTCCCGGGCGCGGCCCCCGAGCCCCGGGCCGGCCTCGAACAGCAGGGGGATGCTCCCGGCAACGTGGCCGGCGAGATAGGTGTCGACGGGCCGGAGGTCGATGGCCAACCCGCCATCTCGCAAGATCTCCTGGGCACGCTCCGGCGTCAGGCTTCTTACCGTTGACATAGAGAGGTACGCTAACAGTTGTGATGGTTCTTCTCGTGCTGCTGCTCGTCGTGCTCCCCGTTGCCGAGTTCAGCGCGATGGTCTGGGTGGCGCAGCAGGTCGGGTTCCTCACCATGCTGGGCCTGCTGTTCGCCGTCAGCATCTTCGGAGGCCTGCTCGCCAAGCGGGTGGGCATCGAGGTGTGGCGGCGGTTCCGAGCGACGCTCGCTGCGGGCGACATCCCTTCGGGCGAGGTCTTCGACGGGGCGCTCGTCCTCATCGCTGCAGCCATCCTGCTCGTTCCGGGTTTCATCACCGACGTCATCGGTCTGCTCCTGCTGGTTCCGTTCGTCCGGTCGATGGTGAAATGGGCCTTCTGGCGACGGATGCGTGGCCGGCTGATTGCCGCGACGGAGCGGATGGGCACGCGGCGGCAGCCACCGATCAAGGTGCAAGCGATCCGGTTGGTCGATTCGGGCGACCAGGGTGGCGGCCCGGGAGACTGGCGCCAGCAGGGTCCCCCGACTGGGGCCTAGCAGTTGATGGAAGAAAGTGCTAAGTTTCTGAATTGTTAAGCACTGTCTGTGCCCCTTGGGCCCGCAAGCGTCGAACTACCCGACGAAGGGCCCAAGGCAGAAAGGGGTTTCATCAATGAGGCAGCTCTACATCCAGGAACCGTGGGCGAACCTCGGCTACGAGTCGCAGGCCCAGATCCTGAACGACCTGATGATCCGTATCCAGGTGCTCGAGAACCGCATCCGTCAGCTTGAAGAGACGGTGTCGGACCGGGTCAACGCCGAGCCCGTGGGCGTGGGGAGCTAGCAAGCAGCTAGCTCGTTTTCCAGCCCCACAACAGCAGCACGCATGATGTGAACCTGCGCTGCGGCGCGGGTTCGCCGCGTCTTCCCCGCCGTTTCGGCCGGGGAACCTCAGGCCCGCCGCTCGGGGTACGGGGCCCTGGCCCAGTCCTCGGGGGAGCGCCGGTACGCCGTCACCTTTCGCCGGAGCGCATCCGGCCAGTTGTCGTGGTGGGCAAGGCCGAGGCGTTCGCAGAGGTCGTGGGCCTCCTCCAGGCACGCCATGACCTCCCGGAGCCACTCTCCGGACGGGGCGACCAGGATCACCTGGGCGCTGCGGGCGCCGATGCGCTGCGTGACCGCCTCGGTGCCGGGCCTCGCCTGGGAAAAGAGTGCCGCCTCGAGTGCCGGATCGGGCACGGCCGTTCGCCGCTACCCGCGCTTGCGGGCGATGCCGAAGAAGCCGAAGCCCGCGCGCTTGCCTCTGGCGTGCGAGGCGCCGGAGCGCTCCAGCCGCTTGGCGACGTGTGACCAGGCCAGCTCGACCCACGGCCCGCCGAACGAGTAGACGAGGAGCGCCTTGCCCCGGGGCCTGAGCAGCCGGAGCATCTCGTCGCAGAACGGGGGCCCGTTCTGGCACAGCACGAGGTCGAAGCTGGCATCGTCGAAGCGGAGCTTGGCCGCGTCCCCGACCTCGAACTCGATGTCGAGGCCTTCGGCGTGGGCGTTGTGCCGCGCGATGGCCACCATCTCGGCGGAGGCGTCGATGCCGATGACCTCGGCCCGGGGGTACTGGCGCTTCAACCGGAGGGCCGCGTACCCGGTGCCGGTCGCCAGGTCAAGGATCCTGCCCGGTGACCCGCGGAGGTCGAGCACTGCCTGCTCGAGGGCCTCGCCGTAGCCGTCCACCTCGGTCAGCTCGTCGTAGAGCGGCGACACCGCGGAGTAGAGCCGGGAGGAGATCTGCGTGGTCCAGGTGAGGCGCTCCGGGGCGGTGGCGAAGGCCCAGAGCGCCGGCGTGAGGCCTGCCGGGCCGTAGGAAAGCAGCAGGCCGCGCAGCATGGAGCGGCTGGGGAGCCCGGTGCCGCTGTGGGTTTCGGAGCCGGGATCGCGGCCGGTGCCCGTGCCCGGCTCGTCCTCGTCGAGACCCGGTAGGTGAAGCGGCGGCCAGGAAGACATGGGCTGAGCTTATCGTTGCCGGTTAGCGCCGCACAGCAACGGGGAGGAGGGTCTCACCGCCGGTGGGCCCTGTTGGTGCCCGCAGGCCGGGCGATCAACCGCCGATGCGGCGCGGCGGGCCCTCGTCCTTCCATTGCGGGTGCTTGCGGAACAGGCCTCCCCAGTCGAGCCGGTAGACGGGTTCCTCCTTGAACGGCGGCAGGGACTCCAGCTCGGCGTCGTCGAGATCGGTGTAGACGGCCTTGGAGGTGATCTTCGTGATGCGATCCGCGAGGAGCTCGCGCAGTTCCCGGCTGCCTTCGAGCTTGACGATGATGCCGTGGAAGATGTCTCTGGCCTCGTCGCCCTCGAGGGACTCCGCGGTCCCGACGCGCTTGCCGTTGCGGTCGAGGACCGGGGCCCGGTAGGGCATCGCCGTCCAGGCCAGCGGAATTTCCTGCTCGGTCTCGTCTGCCATCGCTCCTCCTTGTCGAGGAGATCCTACCCAGGGACCCCGGACCGACCGTCATGACCGTGCCCGGCTGCGTCGCTCCAGCGTCACCACGTTCTGTGGTCGCCCTCGTACCCGGTGGCGGGTCCCGGCGCATGTTTGGCTGTCTCGCCGCGCCAGGCGCGGTCAAACATCCACAGTTCGAGTCCGTGGCTTCTGCAAGGCACCTAAAACGGGCGGTATGGGAAAATGGCGAAACCGAACTGACCACGAAAAGTGGTCGACCTCCTCCGTGGCCGCCCGGCGCCCGGGCATTCTCGTGTCAGAAGGCTTCGGGAGGCCCCTACGCCTTCTTCCTGCGGAGGTGCAGGGCCAGGGCGGGGCAATTCGAGACCGCCCACTTCGCCTGGACCATCAACTCCGGCGGGATGGCCTCCTTGCGGATGATCGGGTACCCCCAGTCGTCCAGGCGGATCCATTCCGGCAGCAGCTCCGCGCAGACCCCGTGGCCCACGCACGCGATCGGCTCGACCTCCAACGTCTCCGTGTCCCGAGCCATGGCCCTCACCTCCCGGCCGGGTTGCGGGCGGCCCGGGGCACCGGGATGACGGGCAGGGCGAAGCTCCCGCCGCAGGGCTGGCCCTGGAGGTGGCGCTCGACGTCGTGGGGGAATGCCCGGAGGGCACTCCGCAGCACCCGCACGGCGCCGTCCGGGTGCTTGCAGGCCCCCCGCCCCTCGACCTCCGAGGCCCAACGCTGAAGGCGGCCGAGGCCCTGGGCGGGCACGGGTCCGTGGCTGAGGGCCGCCATCTCGCCCGCGAGGGCGGGGAGCCCGAAGATGCAGGGGCCGCACTGCCCGGCGGTCTCACCGGCGTACCAGGCCATGATGCGGGCCGTCTCCGAAAGGCCGCACGCCCCGTGCGGTAGGACGATGACGATGCCGGCCCCCGGCGAGGCGCCGGCTGGGGCGAGGCCCGCACGGCTGAAGGGGAGGTTGAACTGCGCAGCTGGCACCCACGTGCCGAAGAACCCGCCGACGAGGGCCGCGGCCCACCGGCCCACCGGCCCGGCCCGCTCGATGATCGTCTCGAGCGGCGTCCCCATCGGGACCTCGATCACCCCGGCCCGCACGACGGCGCCGGTGACGGTGACCAGCGCCGTCCCGGGCTCGTCCGGCGTCCCGGACTGGCGGAACCAGGCGGCGCCGTTGCGGGCGATCTGGGCCACATGGGCCAGCGTCTCGACGTTCTGGACAAGGGTCGGCCGCTTGCCGACTCCCTTCTCGAAGGGCCGGGGCGGGGCAGTGGTGGGCAGGGCCGGGCCGCCGTTGACGAACTGGACGAGGGCCGTCTCCTCCCCCGTGACGTAGCCGGCCGGGGTGGCCACCACGTCGACCGGGATGCCCGCAGGTTCGACCGAGGCACGCTCGGCAAGGGCACGACCCATGGCGGCGAGGGCGTCCGGAGCGGTCTGCTCGACGCCGATCACCACCCGGTCCGCCCCGACCGCAGCCGCCGCGAGCAAGGCGCCGTCGAGCACGAGGTGGGGCTGATAGGTGAGCAGGAGCTTGTCCTTGTAGCTGGCGGGCTCGCCCTCGGTGCCGTTGGCGAGCACGACCGGCCTGCCTCGGCCCCTGCTGACGGTGCGCATCTTCACCGCGGTGGGGAAGCCGGCGCCGCCCCGGCCCCGCAGGCCTGCCTGGTCGGCGGCGTCGATGAGCTCCGTCCACGGTTTGGCACGGGGGGTGGGGGGCCGCGGGTAGCGGGTGCGGTGCTCGGCGAGGCTCTGCCAGGTGCCGCTGACCACCCCCGGGGGGTGCATGTGGGCGAGCAGGCGGGGGCCCGGGATCGCCGGTGCGTCCGGTGCGGGTGGGCGGTTGGTGGTCCTGGCGACGGTGAGGGTCATGTCTGCCTCTTTCGGTCTTCTCTCGGCATCCCCGGGCTGCGGTGTCGAAGTCATCGTCGTCCCCACCGGTGAGCGTTTCCTGTGGACCTGCTCAGAGGGTGCTCAGAAACCGGTGCCCGATGGTGGCGGGCCCGGCGTATCAGGGCCGGCGGGACGGCATTGCGGGCCAGGGCGGCCGGGGGGCGGCAGCCCGGGGCTGCGGCGAGGTCGCCGAGATCACACGGAGCGCGGTCAGGGCCGCCACCATGGCGCAGATGGCGATCGTTCCCCAGAGCATCAGGGGGGAGTGACGGTCGGTGCCAGCCGACAGGCCATGGATGGTCGTGACGACGAACAGCGGGAAGCTCGCGTAGTGGACCCCGCGCCACACGCGCTGGGGGAGGCGCGTGCGGACGAGCGACGTGACCTCGATGGCGGCGAGCAGGTAGAGGCCCACGATGCCCCAGGCGACCGCCACGGGGTGCCACGTCCCCGTCAGGGGCACCAGGACCTCCACGAGGCCGAAGTGCACGAAGGAGTCGAGCAGGATCGCCAGGACGTGAATGCCCGTGAACACGAGGGCGGCGGCGCCCAGGAAGCGATGGAGGTCGAGCAGCCATGCCGGACGCGTGATCCTGCCGGCCGCCTTCGTCGTCATCGCCAGTCCCCACAACACGGAGGCGGCAAGCAGCAACCAAGCGAGGATCCCACCGGATCGGGCGGTGTACCACCAAATCTGACCGTTCACGAGGCGACCTCCTCACGTGCTCGGCGGGCGCCGGCGATGGTCGAGGGAGGGGCGTCGCCAAGGAAGCTGGACAGGTTCGTGGTCTTGAGTATGGACCCGTCGTCGGCGATCAAGAGACCGGCCGCACCGAAGTCGTCCAGGAGCACCGCCCCCGCAGTGGCCCCCGTCAGGAAGACCGCCTTGGCAAGCATCTCGGCCTGCCAGGCTTGCGCCGCCACGATCGTGACCGCGGCGAGGCCGCTGTCGGCGGGCGTGCCGGTGCGGGGGTCGATGAGGTGGTGGGCGGCCTTGCCGTCCCCGCCGGTCCAGCGCCGGCGCAGCCGGCTGGAGGTGGCCACCCCGCCGTCGGCGAGGCCCAGGACGCCGGCAGGCTCTTCGGAAAAGGGGTTCTCGACCCCGATGCCCCAGCCGGCACCAGGGACTCCGTCGGGCGCTCTCCCGGCGACCCGGAGATCGCCGCCGACGTTGACGCAGGCACCCTCGGCTCCGCCGGCGATGAGTTCGGCGACGACCATGTCCGCGGCGAGCCCCTTGCCGATCCCACCAGGGTCGAAACCAACGCCGGGGGGCAGCTGCACCGTCTGGGAGACGGGGTCGACGCGGATGCCCCCCGCGCCGATGCGAAGGTTGGTCCTGGCCAGGGCCGGCGTGGCTGGAAGGGACTCGAAGCTCACGGTGTAGCCGGCCCGGAGGACGTCGCCGAGCACGGTGGGGTCGTAGGCCCCGCCGGTTGCGGACCAGGCGTCGAGGGCGGTGCTCACGAGGTGGATGGTCTCCCCGGACACCTCCATGGGCTGGCCGCCGCTTGCATTGAGGAGGCTGACCTCGCTGTCGGGACGGAACCGGCTCCAGAGGCTCTCGAGATCGTCGAGCCGCTCCCTGGCCCGCTCCGCCAGCCCTGGGCGGCTGCCGACGACGATGACGACGGCGTCGCTCCCCATGACCCGGAACTCCAGGCGGTCAGCGGCTTGCATAGGACCGGGTGACCGGCTGCTAGTTGAAGACCTGGGCGGGGGTCCCTGCATACCTGGATGCGCCAGACGACCCTGTCCCCGACGAGGTTGCGGGGGCGATGGTCGGGACGGGCACGGGCATCTGGACCGAGGCTTGCACCGGGACCTGAACCGGGGCTTGCACCGGGGCCGTCGTGGTCGCGGGGGCCGGCGCCGTCGGGGCAGAGGTTTCGGCGGGGACGGGAGCCGTCGTGGAGGCCGTGGTGCGGGTCGCGGCCATGGCGCCGATGATCCCGACGAAGCCGCCGAGCGACAGCAGGGCGGTGGCCACCCGTGCCTGGGCGGCGGCGTGGCGGCGTTGCGACGGCGGATGGGTTGACATAACGGCTCCCAGCATGACGGGCCTTTCTCAGAGCCGGCTCAGGGCCCGCTGAAGGTTTGGCTACATTCCGGTTACGGCTCAACTGCCGTGCGTCGTGGTTGCGACCCTGGTGCTCGCCGCAGCCGCCGGGGTGGCCGCCACGGCCGGGGTCGTGGCCGCCGCCGAGGATGCCGTGCTGGCCGCCGCCGTCGATGCGGTCGTGGGCGTCGTGGTGGTGGCCGTCGAGGCGGCCGTCGTCCCCGACGTGGTCCCCGATGTGCTCCCCGACGTGGTCCCCGAGGTGGAGGAGCCGCTCCCGTTGGTCGCGGCCATGCCGTAGGCGACGCCCAGGAATCCCCCCATGGAGAGGAGGGCCGCGGCCAACCTCGCTCGGCCTGCCGGATGGCGGCGGCCCGGGGTGCTCCTGCTGGCGAGCTGCGTCTGGGGGGTGGCGGTCATCGTCGAGCTCCTTTTCGTGGTGGGGTCAACTTCCCGGCACCAACGATCGGGCCCCCGCCTCACAGCTCACTGAGAGGCACCCGCGGGGTCTCCCAGACTTCCGAAAAGGGCCGGATGGGCACTGATCAATCACACAGCGCGCTCTGAGGTTGCTCTGAGTATCGTGGCCGAAACTATGGGCATGGACCGACCGATTCGCATCTTGGTAGTGGACGACGAAGAGAACATCCGTGAGCTCCTCGCCATGGGCCTCCGGTACGAGGGTTTCGAGGTTGAGGTCGGCGACGGCGGGCGGGCGGCCCTGGCCTCGGTGCCGAAGTTCCG
>DASPZW010000415.1:0-2712 GCA_035636055.1 Actinomycetota bacterium | reverse complement strand
CCCTAGGTAGGAGGGCGACCACAGAACGTGGTGACGCTGGAGCGACGCAGCCGCTCCGAGGTCGCGCAAAGGACCCCATTCTCATTCGCAGGAGTAGACCCTGACGTAGGGTCCCATGTTGGCTTTGAGTAAAAACTGTTGCTCTACAGCGGTTTGTACTCAAGGTTCGGTCATCGACCTCGGTTGGACCGCCCGTATCCCGGCCCGGATGGCCTCCGCTACTGTCACTGGGTCGGGGGCTTGTCGTGATCGGGCCTCCCACCGCCAGGTTGCCCGCCCGGGCCTCGACCGCGGCGGCAGGGGGTTGCCGGGCTGGAGCAGCCCCGGATCACCCCGCCCTCGGCGGCGGCCGGTTCACGTCGCCGCTATGGTGTCAATCGGTATGAGGCTCCTGGACGATTTCAACGGCCAGCTCACCGAGATCGAGGAGCGCATACGATCCGACTTCGAGCCTGTCCTGCCGGAACTTGACCTGCGCTTCACGACCTATGCGGCCTGGGTGGCCGGTGACCCAATGGCCTTATCACTGCCGCCGGGATCGACCGAGGACGACATTGTCTGCGTCACTCCTCGGAGCAGCTTTCCGATTCAGATCGTGGACGGGGTCGAAACCGGCTGCCAGCGTGTCGCATACGAGCTCCAAGATCAGGTGATGGACGACCTCGGACACCCGTGGCCGGCCTTCGAGGTCCAGGGTTCGCTCCTTGTCCTTGTCCCGGACCTCGATCCGTGGGGCACGGCGTGCTGGCAGGTGGGGGACCACTTCCGGTGTCCGGTTGGCTATCTCCGGAGCGCCCTGAGGATTTTCAGCGCCATCGACTAACGAGCCTGGGGCGGCTAGCGGATCGTCACGCCCCCGCCCGGCACGATCCGGCCGATCTCGAAGGCCTGGTGGCCCTCCCGCTCCAGGAGGGCGACTGCCGCCGGCACGTCGCCGGGGGCGACGACCACGATCATGCCGATGCCCATGTTGAAGGTCCGGTACATCTCCGTCTCCTCGACCGGTCCCTGCGACGCGATGAGGCCGAAGATCGCCGGGTGGGGCCAGGCTTCCGCATCGACCTCCGCCCCGACGCCGGCTGGCAGGATCCGCCCGAGGTTCTCGGGGATGCCGCCGCCGGTGACATGCGACAGGCCCTTCACCGGGACCTCGGCGAGCAGCTTCAGGACGGCGGGGGCGTAGATGAGCGTCGGGCGCAGCAACTCCTCCCCAAGGGAGGCCCCCAGGCCCGAGGGGCGGGATGCGAGGGCCTCGTCGCCCGCCCGCAGCAGCACCCGGCGGGCCAGCGCGTAGCCGTTGGAGTGCAGGCCCGACGAGGCCATCCCGATGACCGCGTCGCCCGGAGCGATGGAGGCGCCGGTGACGACCCTGTCCCGGTCGACGATGCCCACGCAGAAGCCGGCGAGGTCGTAGGAACCGGGCGGCAGGTGCCCGGGGTGCTCGGCCATCTCGCCCCCGATGAGGGCGCAGCCCGCCTGCTGGCAGCCCCCAGCGATCCCGGCGACGATCTCGTCGACGAGGCTCGGGACCAGCCGCTCGATCAGCAGGTAGTCGAGGAAGAACAGCGGCTCGGCCCCCTGGGCGACGACGTCGTCGACCGACATCGCCACGAGGTCGATCCCGATGGTGTCGTGGCGGCCGAGGGCCTGGGCGATGAGGAGCTTCGTGCCGACACCGTCGGTACTGGAGACGAGGAGGGGCTGGCGGTAGCGGGACGTGTCGAGAGCGAAGAGGCCGCCGAAGCCGCCGAGGCCCCCCACGACCTCGGGCCTGAGCGTCGAGGTGACGCTGTTGCGGATGAGGTCGACGGCCCGCCGTCCGGCCTCGACGTCGACCCCGGCCCCGGCGTAGGTCTCGGGCGTGGCATCCTCGTTCAAAAGGAGACGCCCGGATCGAGACTAAGAACGGTGAGGACGCATCAAGCGGTGCTGCGCCCGCCGACGACCGGGGGTTCCTCCAGCATGTGCTTGGTGACCGCCACGTGCTCGGGGACCGGGATCGGGTACTCCGAGGAGAAGCAGGCGGTGCAGAACTTCTCTCCGGGGACGTCCGTGGCGTCGACCATGCCCTCGAGGGAAAGGTAGTGCAGCGAGTCCGCCTCGATCTTGGCGCAGATCTCGTCGACCGACATCCAGGCCCCGATCAGCTCGTCGCGGTTGGCGGTGTCGATGCCGTAGAAGCAGGGCCAGCGGATCGGCGGCGACGAGATGCGCAGGTGGACCTCCCGGGCGCCGGCGTCGCGCAGCATCCGGACGATCTGGGCCGTCGTGTTGCCCCGCACGATCGAGTCGTCCACCACGACGATGCGCTTGCCCTCGATCACCTCGGGAAGGGGATTGAGCTTGGCCCGGATGCCCTGCTGGCGGATGAGCTGGGTGGGCTGGATGAAGGTCCGGCCCACGTAGCGGTTCTTCACGAGGCCCTCCCCGTAGGGGATCCCCGAGGCCGCCGCATACCCCGCCGCCGCCGCAGCCGCGGTCTCCGGCACGCCCATGACGAGGTCGGCCTCGGCGGGCGCTTCGTGGGCCAGCCGGCGGCCCATCTCGTAGCGGGCCTTGTAGACGCTCTTGCCGTAGAGCTTGGAGTCGGGCCGGGCGAAGTAGACGAACTCGAAGATGCACAGCGCCGGGGTGGCCGGAGCGAACCGGCGGCTCCGCAGCCCGCGCTCGTCGATGATGACGAGCTCGCCGGGCTCGACCTCCCGGATGAAC
>DASPZW010000414.1:0-2000 GCA_035636055.1 Actinomycetota bacterium | reverse complement strand
CGACTGCCTCGTGGTCTGCACCGAGTGGCCGGAGTTCGCAGATCTCGACCTGGTGCGGCTGAAGGGCATCCTCACCGTGCCGATCCTCGTGGACTGCCGCAACCTGTTCGACCCCGAGGCCGCCCGGGACGCCGGGTTCACGTACCTGCCGACCGGGCGGCCCGCAACCGCCGGGTGAGAACCCTCGTCACCGGGGGGGCCGGATTCCTCGGCTCCCACCTGTGCGAACGTCTGCTGGCCGACGGTCATGAGGTCATCTGCTACGACTCCCTCATGACGGGGAGCCGGGACAACCTCGCTGCCGTCGAGGAGTATCTGGGCGAGGCGCAGCGCCGGGGATTCCCGCACGTCGTCGGTGCCGGGCTTGAAGGCGAGGCCCAGCAGCACCACCCGCTTGCCCTCCAGGTTCCAGAGGGCCTCCTTGATCTTGTTGAACGCCGACGCCAGCGCCTCGTCGTTGGCCTTGACGATCTCGTCCAGCAACCCGAACGGGTAGCCGAGGCGCAGCGACTGCGCCCGGAAGGCCGCCAGGTCCTTGGGGAAGCAGGACCCGCCCCAGCCGAGGCCCGCGTTGAGGAAGTCCCTGCCGATGCGGGGGTCCGAGCCCATGATGTCGGCGACGGAGACGACGTCGGCCCCGGACGCCTCGCACACCCGGGCGAGGCCGTTGGCGAAGCTGATCTTGAGCGCAAGGAAGGCGTTGCAGGCGTGCTTGGCGAGCTCGGCGGTGGAGACGTCGGTGGCGAAGTACCTGGCACCGGCGGCGACCATCGGCTCGTACAGCCTGGCCATGACCTCGTGGGCCTCGGGGCTGTCGGCCCCCACCAGGATGCGGTCGGGATGAAGCGAGTCCTCCACGGCGCGGCCCTCCCGCAGGAACTCGGGGTTGGAGGCCAGGTGGAAGGGGTGTGGCGACGTCCGCCCGAGCACCGTCCGGATCCGGGCCGCGGTCTGGACCGGGACCGTCGACTTCTCGACCACGACCATCCCGTGGGTGGCGGCCTTGCCGAGCGCCGTGGCGACGCCTTCGACCGCCAGCATGTTCGGCTCGCCGGTGGGACGGCCCGGCGTGCCGACGCAGATGAACGCCACGTCGCCTTCCGCGACCGCCTCCGTGAGGTCCTGGGTGAAGCGCAGCCGCCCCGACGCCGTCTCCTCCTCGATGAGCTCGGACAGCCCCACCTCGAAGAACGGCATGCGGCCGGCGCGCAGGGACTCGATCTTGGCCCTGTTGTCGTCGATGCCGATCACGGTGTGGCCGAAGCGGGCCAGCGTTCCCGCCGTGATCAGTCCGACGTGGCCCGTACCGACAACGGCGATGTTGAGCGGCATCCCGATCCTCCTGTGGGTGGCACCTAGGCCCGCAGCATGACCGGCCGGTGTTGCGGCCATGTTACGCAAGCGTTTCGTTTCGGGTGGCATCCCGGCCGGCCTCGGTGTCCAGGAGGGCGCGACTCGTCTGCGGTCAGCCTACCCGTCCTGATCCAGGTCCCGCACCCGGCCACTTCCGGCTGTGTTGGCAGCAACGCGAGATCACCCAGGCGTCACCCCCAGGCATGTCCGGTAATCTCCAATGACATGGCCATGGAGGATGCTGGGAGCGGGCAGACGACCCTCTACCAGCGCGTCGGGGGCGACGACTTCTTCCATGCCCTCGTCGACCGCTTTTACCGGGGCGTCGAGGCCGACCCCGTGCTCCGCCCGATCTACCCGGAGGACCTGGGGCCTTCCCGGTTCCACCTGGCGGAGTTCCTGGTCCAGTACTGGGGAGGCCCCCCCCGCTACAACGAGCGGCGCGGCCACCCACGGCTGCGGATGCGCCACCCCTTCCCCATCGGCACGGCGGAGCGGGACGCCTGGTTCCGCCACATGACCGAGGCGGTCGCCGCAAGCGGCGCCTCCCTCACCGACGCCGAGGAGCTCATCGCCTACTTCGACATGGCGGCCACCAGCCTCATCAACCAGCCCCGGTAGGCCGCCCGGGCCCCAAGGGGCGGCGC
>DASPZW010000413.1:0-2014 GCA_035636055.1 Actinomycetota bacterium | reverse complement strand
CCGTTGGGTCCGATGAGGCCCACCACCTGGCCTGCCTCGACCGTGAATGACACGTGATCGAGGGCGACGACTCCTCCGAAGCGGACGGCGAGATCACGCACCTCGAGGAGCGCCATGTTCAGCGCGTCAGTCTACGGACGCCCGCGTTTGGCGGCTAGTACGAAGTGGGCTCGGGCGGCTCGGGGGGCGGTACATCCGCAGGGGGCGGCTGCATATCCGGGGTCGGAGGAGCGCTGAGGCTCGGCTGCGGGGGCGGTCCGATTTCGGGGCGAGCGCTTCGGTGCACCACCGACGCCGACGGCAAAACCGGCGTGCGGTCCACGCGCATCAGCAGCCAGTACGCCAGCGCCGCCAGGATTGCCAGCAGGCCGATGATCGGCAGGAAGACGAAGGGCGGTCTTGTGATCACGTCCAGGCCGTTGCGCCCAGAATTCGTGGTGAGCACCACGGGCGATGCGCTTGGCGTCGGAGATGGCGATTCCGATGGCGTGGGTGAGGGCGAGGGCGAAGGTGACGCCGCCGGGGTCGGCGTGGGCTGACCCTGGAGGGTGAAGTTGGCACAGGGCTTCGGCGGCACGCTGGCGCACAGGTGGTGCACGCCAGGGCTGTCGCCGGGGAAGGGTGTCACGGCCTTGGTGAAGTTGCCGTTTCCGTCGCTGGTCACGTTCGCCGCGACGTGCGAGTCGTTGTCCCAGTAAAGGGTCATCGATTCGTTGGGCAGGAACGACGTGCCGGTCACATTGATGTGAGTGCTTGGCCCGCCTGCGGCGACGTCCAGGACGATATTGGCCCCGAGCGGAACCGGCGTCGGGGTTGGGGAGGGCGTCGGCGTCGGCACAGGAGACGGAATTGGTGACGGGCTCGGCGGAGGAGGCGGCGTCGGGGTCGGGCTTTGCGCCGCCACCATGACAAGCCACACCGGCAAAAAGACCAGGACCTTGAGGAACTTCACTCGAAGGCCGAAGGGTACCTCAGATCGGCGGCCACGGAATCGACCAGGCCGAGCTGGGTTCCGGGAATCGCCACCTCGGGTCGAGCACGCCACGGAGCCGGCGCCCCAGCATGTCGACCTCCGATGGGTCGAGGAGCCTGTCAAGGATGCCGGCCAGGTCGCCCGACTGAAGGCTGACCAACGCCCGCTCGACGTCACCGCACAAGTCGCCCGGCAGCTGCTCGCCGGCGAAGTCCCAGATCACGGTCCTCAGCTTCTGGTGAGTGTGGAATGTGAGCCCGTGGTCGATAACCCAGACGCGATCCTCGGCATCGAAAAGGCAGTGGCCTGATTTGCGGTCCGCGTTGTTGGTGATGACGTCGAACAGAGCGACTCTGACCCACGTCTCGCGGAACGACGACTGCTCGGAGAGGAAATGCCGGTTGTCCGAGTCGACGAAAAGCTGGACCATGCCCACGCCGTGCGGGGCGCGCCGGCGCACCACTGTGGGCGGGATGTTCGGCCACCCGATGACCTTGCTGAGCTCGTAGGCCGCGACCTCTCTTTTGTAGAGAGTCCCCGCCCGGAAGTCCCAGAGCGGCGACTCTCCCCGCGCCGGTTTGTAGACGACCCGCAATCCCGCCGGCGCATGCGGCTCGAGGGTTGCCAGAAAGGTGTAATTGGACGCACCCCCCAGGACGCCCGCCAGCCGCATTTCGGGCAGCTTGGCGAGGAGCCGCTCCGCCTCCACCGGCTCCAGGTCAGAAGATCGGGCGGGCACCGTTGCTGACCGGGCATGGATGGCCTGCGGGGTCCATCGGCAGGCCGCAGCGAGGGCACAGCGGCCGTCCGGAGCTGAGCACGTTCTCCGCCTGTTTGGAGAAGGCCAGGACCTGCTGGTGGCTCAGCCAGAAGCGCACGCTCGGTGACTCCGAGGGCGCGTCCTCTTCACCGGTTGCCGCTTCGCTCGCGACCAGCACGAACATGCGCCTGTCCTCGTGGTAGCCCAGGCCCATCTCGCCGACCTGCCATTCGGGCTCGCCGGGCTGGAGATGAGGATCCTTGGCGGAGGCCTCGGCCGCT
>DASPZW010000412.1:0-2137 GCA_035636055.1 Actinomycetota bacterium | reverse complement strand
AGGTGGTCGAGTTCGTGCTGGCCGAGGCCGCCCCCGGCTCCTCCCCAGGGGTCGCCATCGTCCGGGACGCCTCCTGGGAGGACCCCGACATCACGAGCCGCCTGGTCGCCTTCGGGCAGCGTGCCAAGACGGACGTGCTCGATGCCGAGTCGGCGATCGGGCTTGCCGCCGACCTGGGGATCTACCTTTCGGGACACGGGGCAACCAATCGCGGCACCGTCGGTGCGCTCGCCGCAACGGGCCTGCACCTTTCCGGGGACGACGGGTGGTTCTCGTGGATGCCCGGCATCCGCGACGTGCGGGGGGAGGTCACCTACCGGCAGCTCCGGTTCGTCGTGCCGATCGATGCTGCCCTCGATCCCACGGGCCGGGAGCCGGCCCTCGAGGACGTGATCGATCTCGGGGACTGGGTGCGGCCGGTGCTCTCGGGAGGTCGTTGCATCCTCCTCCTCGATCCGCCGACCTCCTCGACCGTCCAGTCGAGCGGCTTCGGTGCCCGCCCCGTTTCCGTCACCAAATGGCAGGTGGCTGGCCGGGACGTGGTGAAGGGCCACTGACGCAGGGGGCCGGAAAGAAAACATCCCAGCAGTGGAGCCGGCCTCAGCCGCCCACTGCTGGGATCGAGACTTCGTCCTGCGATGACGCCTGGGACTAGAAGCTGGACGTGCAGGTGATCGGGACGAGGAGCGCCCGGTAGTCCGCGTCGGTTTCGGTCGGAGCGAATCCGCCGGTCCAGTAGAGAACCTCGCTCTGCGACAGCGGCCACGCGTCGTGGAAGGTGACGGGGGAAGCCCCATTCGGGCCAACGACTCGCTTCACGGCTGCGGTGGAAAATAGGTCTGGGCAGTGGGTGCTACCCCCAGGGGCCGATCCCGCCGAGACGACGGGGCGTGATCCTGACCACGAATCCCGGCGGCGGGGAGTCCATCGGAGGGAACGGGACGTCCGGGCCGATGTAGACGTGGGCAAGCCGCTGGAGCAGCTCGGGGGCCCCTCCTTCGGTGATCCGTGCATTGCCGTAGACCACCAGGTAGTTCTCCAGGCCGAACGAATTCCTCCCGCCCGTCACCATCGACAGGGCGACGCGTGGGTTCCGCTCGATGTTGCGGAGCTTCTGGTACCTGCCGAGGTGGCCGCTCACGATCTCGTCGCCGTCGAGGCCAACCCAGACGATGGTGACGTGGGGGCTGCCATCGCGCCCCAAGGTCGTGAGATGGGCGAGGTGCCCGCCGGTGAGCGCGGAGCGTGCCTCACTGGTCAGGACGGACATGGGCCCATCCTACGTGCCCGCGCGAGGGCCCTGGTAGTCCCGATGCTGAAAAGGTATGGAAGTTTTGGTACCCACAACGACCCTTTCTTACCACACCCTCTGAACGAGGCAGTCCGTCGTTCTCAGTAGGTCACGAAGCTGGTCGAGCACATCGCGGTGCCGCCCACGGTCACGTCGACGGTGACCATCGTGTAGGCCGGCACGTTTGCGACGGTGAAGGCGACCGAACCCGCCCCCGAGCCGCTGGTCGTCCCGGAGTAGGAGGCCGCCGTGCTCGGGTAGTGGGCAACAACGGTGAAGCTGGCCCCGGGCTGGGAGCTGGTGACGTTGACCGTCTCGCCGCCCCCCGCCGATGGATAGATGTTGGACACCGACGCCGAGCACGTCGCGGGCGGAGCCGGCGCCGGTGTGCTGGGGGCCGGCGCGGGTGTAGTGGGGGCGGGGGCCGGCGTCGGTGTGGTCAGGGCGGGGATCGGCGTGGTCCGCACGGGCGCCGGCGTGGTCCGCACGGGGGCCGGCGTGGTCCGCACGGGTGCCGGCGCCGCCACCGGGGTCGTCCGTACCGGGGCCGGTGCAGCAACGGTCGGCGTCGGGGACGCCGCCGGGGTCGGGGCCTCGGGAGCCGCCGTGGCGGTGGCGGTCGGCGTCCCGCTTGCCGGTGGTGCCGCGGTCTTCGTGGTGGTCGTGCCTGCGCAGGCACTCAGGACGACCGTCATCGCCACCACTGCTCCGACTCTTCGCACGTGCCCTCCCGGCTCGGCGGGTACGCCCCCAGGCGGGTGGCGCTTCCTGTACTACGGCCGAGGCACGTCCCTGGATTGGGTGGCCACTGCAAGGGGCCGGTGCGGGTGCGGCGTCAGCACCCGG
>DASPZW010000411.1:0-2958 GCA_035636055.1 Actinomycetota bacterium | reverse complement strand
ACTGGCCCGGGTGCAGGCCGTGCGCAGCCTCAGCGTGAGCATCGGGGGGCTCGTGCCGCTCGTCCTCATCCTGCTCGGCGCGCGGTGGCTCCTGCACCGCGGTGCGACGATCGGCGTCGTCCTCGGCGTGCTCACCTACGTCCTGGAGGGGCTGCACCCCGCCCTCCAGCAGCTCGTACGTGGGATGGGCAACAAGGCGGCGTGGTTGTTCGTGGCGGTGGGGAGGATCCTCGAGGGCTCCGAGCAGCCTTGCCTGGATGACGGCGGGTCGCCGCAGGCAGAGCCCCCAGTCCTGGGCCATGCCGTTGAACTGCGGGATGTCACGTTCCGGTACGGACCGTGGGCCGATCCTGTGCTGGCGGGCCTCAGCCTGGAGATCCCGGAGGGTGACCACCTGGCGGTCATCGGACCGAGCGGCGTCGGAAAGTCCACGCTCGCCGCCGTCCTCGCGGGCATGCTGCACCCGGAGGCCGGGGAGGCGACGCTCGGTGGCGCACCCATCGGGTCGCTCGGCATCCAGAAGCTGGCCGAGCACCGGGTGCTCATCCCCCAAGAGGCCTACGTCTTCGTGGGCACACTCCGCGAGAACCTTGTCAGCTTGCGCAACGATCTGGTGCCCGACCCCGAGATCGACCACGCCGTCGATGCTCTGGGGTTCCGTCCGATCGTGGAGCGGCTCGGCGGCTACGACGCCGAGGTCCGGCCGGAGCTCCTGTCGGCGGGGGAGCGCCAGCTGATCAGCGTCGTCCGCTCGTACCTGTCGCACGCACCACTGGTCCTGCTCGACGAGGCCACCTGCCACCTGGATCCGCCGGCCGAGGCCCTGGTCGAGGAGGCGTTCGCCCGGAGACCGGGGACCCTGGTGGTGGTCGCCCACCGGTTGAGCTCCGGCCTGCGAGCCCGCCGCATCCTGCTGATGGATGGCACGGGAACCCTCGTGGGGACCCACACCGAGCTGCTGGCATGCTCGGCCCTGTACCGGGATCTCGTGGGGTACTGGTCCCCGGAGGAGGCGACCGCCGCGGAGGCGGACGGCATCCTCCTGGCCCAGCCGGCCCCCGCGGTATGAACCGTTCTCCTGCCACGCCAGCCCCGCTGCACCCCCCAGACCCCGGCCCTCCTGCCACCCCCCGAGCCGACGTCGAGGAGGTCCTCCATGGCACGGTGGTGGTGGACCCCTACCGGTGGCTCGAGGACGGGACGTCGTCCGACGTGCAGGCGTGGGTCGCCGAGCAGCACGCCTTCGCCCGCCGTCACCTGGATGCGTTCGGCGGGCGGGGGGCCCTCGCGGCGCGCCTGAGCCGGTTGTTCTATCTCGACGCGGTGTCCCCTCCGTATCGGGCGGGCGACCGGCTCTTCTACACCCGGCGGCAGGCGGACGGGGAGATGGCCGTCGTGTGCTGGCGGGAGGCAGACGGCGGCGTTGAGCACGTCCTCATCGACCCCAACACCCTCTCCGCCGGCGGCACCACGTCCCTCGGGGCCTGGGTACCCTCCAACGACGGCAAGACGCTCGCCTTCGCCCTCCATGAGAACAGCGCAGACGACGCCACGCTGCACCTCATCGACGTCGCCAGCGGCACGCCCATCCCGGGGGAACGGATCGAGGGCGCCCGGTATGCCTACCCGTCGTGGACACCCGAGGGGGACGGCTTCTACTACACCTCGCTGCCCCGGGACGGCTCCATCCCCGAGGACCAGCTCCCCGGCTTCGCCGAGATCCGCTTCCACGCCCTCGGGAGCGACCCTCGGCACGACCCCGTGGTGCGGGAGCGGACCGGCAACGCGGAGGCCTTTCACGGGGTGCGGTTGTCCCGGGACGGGCATTGGCTGCTTGCCTCGGTGAGCACGTTTGCCGGCGACGACCTCTACTACCGCGACCTGCGGTCGGCGGCGTCGCCGTGGCTGACGCTCGTCGAAGGCGTCGAGGCCAACTTCTCCGTGCAGGCGTGGGAAGACCGCTTCATCGTCGTGACCAACCAGGACGCTCCTCGCTGGCGCATCCTCCGATTCGACCCCGCCCGGCCCGGCAGCGACTGGGAGGAGATCGTTGCCGAGGACCCCGAGGGCGTGCTCAGGGGCGCCACCCTCGTCGGGGGCCGCCTGGTCCTCACCTACGTGCGGGAGGCGGCCAGCACCATCGAGATCCGGACGCTCGACGGCGCTGCGGTGCACCGGATCGATCTGCCCTCGGTCGGCTCCGCCAGCGCCGTCCTGGGGGCACCCGACCAGGACGAGGCCTACTTCGAGTTCAGCTCCTTCCTGTACCCACCGGAGGTCTACCGGCTCTCGGTCGCAACCGGGGAGGGGAGCGTCTGGTCGCAGGTGCCCCGGCCGGTCGACCCCTCCCCGTTCAGTCTTGAGCACCTGCGCTACCCGTCGAAGGACGGCACGCTCATCCCGATGTTCGTCGTCCACCGAAGGGACATGCTGCGGGATGGGGCCACCCCCTTCCTGCTGACCGGCTACGGCGGCTTCGGGGTCAGCATGGAGCCGGTGTTCGACCCCAGCCTGTACCCGTGGCTCGAGGCCGGCGGCGGCATCGCGGTGGCAGGCGTGCGGGGAGGCGGCGAGTACGGGGAGGCATGGCACCGGGCCGGTGTGCGGGAGCGCAAGCAGAACGTGTTCGACGACTTCATCGCGGCCGCGGACTATCTCGTCAACGAAGGCTACACGGCGCCCCGGCGGCTCGCCATCCAGGGGGGCTCCAACGGCGGGCTGCTGGTCGGCGCCGCCCTCACCCAGCGGCCCGAGCTGTTCGCTGCGGTCATCTGCGCCGATCCCTTGCTGGACATGGTCCGGTACCACCGCTTCGGAGCCGGCCGCACCTGGATCTCCGAATACGGCTCCGCTGAGGACGGCGACGCCTTCGGGTGGCTGTACGCCTACTCTCCCTATCATCGGGTCAGACCCGGTGTTTCCTACCCACCCGTGCTGTTCGCCGCGTCGGACTCGGAC
>DASPZW010000410.1:0-4936 GCA_035636055.1 Actinomycetota bacterium | reverse complement strand
ACCCGCAACGCCTGAACCGAACCCGCTGACACTAACCAGAGCAAGGCCCAGCACGTCCGCTCGCACGGGTCCCTGCTGGTCTCCACTGCCCGGATCAAGGGCAGGGGGCTTTTCACCCCTGCCCCCGGAGGGAGAAGAGCCGGGGGGAGGGGACCCGACGTCCACCGACAGCCCTTCCGCCGCAAGGGCCATGCGACCGGCCGGAGCTGTGGCGACCTCCGTTACCCCGGCGGCGGAAGGGGTGCCGCCCGAAGGACTTTGCGAAGAGCAAGCGCGCCCGTCAGGGCGGCCAAGGGCAAAGGTCCGTAGGGGGGTCTGCGGTGGAGGTTGGGCTCCCCCCGGCGTCAGCCTCCGGGCTGTGGAGACCAGCAGGCACCCGTTCGGACGGAGGTGCAGGGCCTTGGGGTTGCTTGTTGTGGGCCACCGTCAGGCCTCGGGTCAGGTGGTCGAGGGCGTCGGTCCGGTGGGACGCCGGAGATCGGCCTCAGAGGCTCGTGGCGTCTCGCTCCCCACCCCGCTCCGGTCGTAGATCAAGAAGCCTGATCGGCAGCGGAACCACGCCGAGACGCCATGAGGGGAGGCCGATCGGAGGGCAAGGCTGTCTCCAGAGACGCCCGCAACGGAGGGGGGTTGGCCTGGCCTTGGGGCGTCGAAGCCGATCAGGCCGAAGGGCCCCACCGGGCGCAGCCGGCAGGGCCCTCCGTGCTCCCAGCGGTCGTGGCAGGAGGAGTAGCACGGGAAGACCTGGCCGGCATCGCCTTTGCCGGGCATCAGCTCGTCTCCCGGGATCCACGCTCGGCGGCCGCAGTGACACGTCTGGCAGCTCGCCGGGGCCTTGGTCGCTTGTGCTGCTAGCAGCTCCGGGTGGTCGCTCACCAGGGCCACCGCCAGGCAGAGGTGCTTGCCGGCGTCGCTCAGGTGCTGGACGAGCCGGAAGTACTTGCCCAGCAGCTCCGGGTCGAGGTGCTTGAGGTCGGTCGCCTCGCCCCAGCTGCCCAGGAAGGCCTCGGTCTCCCGCATGAAGCGATCCAGGCTCGCCTGGCTCACCAGCTGCTCGTCGTTGCCCATCGCCGTGCCCTTTCTCTCGGATCGACCTGCTCTGACGGGGCGCCAATAACGGGTGTGGCCGGGCGGGGGCAACCGACGCCGAGCATGGGAAGCCAGCTTCCAAAAGAGCCTTTGGCCCCGGCTCGGCGCCCTGGCGGTAAATGGAGGGGCCCCGAAGGGGGAGGAGGCCGTTTAAGGAGCCAGGGTCTGCGGTTGCCCCCGCCCGGCTACCCGTAGGATGAGGCGACTCAGAGAGGGAGAGAACTCAGTACCGGGGGAGCGGCGGTCGGTGAGTTGAGCGTTTTAGTATGGGTTGGCGTTCGGGGCCAGCCGGAGGGGCAACGAGTGGGACGCAAGCGAGGGAAGTTCCATGAGGGCGCGAGCGAGCCTGAGATGCAGTACGCCCAGGCCCTGCGAGACATTCGGGACGCGCGTGCGGAGACGCAGGAGCAGCTCGGGCGATTGCTGGGTTGGAGCGCCCCCGTCGTGTCTCGGTACGAGGCTGCCGGAGAACGTCCCGACGCTACGACGCACAGACGCTACTGCGGCCTGGCTCCGACGAAGGGGCTCAGGGAGGCGGTTTCGGAGGCCTACCTCCGGCTCAACCCCGCCCCGCCATCAAAGGCCCCTGTGGTGCGGCTTTCCAATGAGGAGTGGCAGGCCCGAGCCCTGGAAGGCACAGGGCTGTATGAGCTTCTGGAGAAGCGCTATCCGGGGTACTCCACGCTCAAGCTGCTCGGCGACGAGTCGAAGCCCTTGCCCGTGTGGGCGGAGGTAGCGCCGAAGGATCAGTGGTCGAACACGGAAGCGGGCTTGGGCGAGCTGACGGTGTCTCTGCCGCTGCCCCACATCAGGGAGTGGAGCAACGGGGAGGCTTGCGACCCGAGGGCCGAGGCGGATTTTCGCCGGCACGTTGACGACTGGGACCGGCAGGTCCGGGAGATCCAGACGGGCCGGCGTGCTCACCTCGACAAGTGGAATCAGCTGACCTACGACCTGGACCGCATTGAGCGGACGGACCGGGGTCTCAAGATGCACTGCAGGATGGGCACCTACTTCCATTCGCTTGCGACATCCGAGTCGCTTGCTGACGAGGTGATGGAGCTGTACTCGGCGTGGCCGGACTACACCCCGGAAGATGGGTGGCCGAAGCTAGAACGACGCCGTTGGCTGCATGAGCGAGTGAACGAGCCGGTCATCGATGGCAGGCACCGGTCGGCTGCGATCGGGGTCTCGACGCTGACACTTGTGCGGGTACGCCGAACCGGATTCGATGGGTACAAGATGTTCATTTCCCCGCGTTCGACGAGAGTGGCAACGAGTCGCCGCCGCTATCACGTCATCCCCTCGGGGATGTTTCAGCCGTTCATCGCCGACGAGTCGGGGAAGTCGCTTCGAAGCCAGTTCTCGGTCTACGCCACCGTGATGCGGGAGTTCGTGGAGGAGATCTACGGCGTCGAGGAGCTGGAGACGGGTGATGGGCGAATCGACCCGGAGGCCATCTACCATCGCCGTGAGGCGAGGCTGTTGACCGGCATGCTGGAGTGCGGTGCGGCCCGGCTGCTCTACACGGGGATTGCCGTCAACCTCCTCGCGCTCCGGCCCGAGATCTGCACCCTGCTCACCATCGACGACCCGAGCTGGTTCGAGGCTGAAGCCGGCGAGGTTCGCTTTTGTGGGGAGTACCTTCGCCAGAGTGAGCGGACGGACTTGCTGCCCGACCAACGGTGGGTCCAGCTCATCGAGCTGGAGGGAGAGAGTCTTCAGCCCGAGTCCGGCTGGCGCCGCCTTCTGCGCCCGGGGACACTCGTGGCGCCTGGGTGGGCCGGGACGGTGCTCGGGCTTGAGGTCGCACGTGAGGTGATCGGCTAGCAGGCGGCTTCTGCGGTTCGGAGGGCTCGACTACGTCCAGCGGCGCCAGAGAGGCGCAACCGCTGGATTTTTTCTTTCCCGGGTTTTTCTAAACGACTCCTCCTTGTCGGCCCAGACGATACGGCCGGGACTCCACCAGCGGGGTGGAGCAGGCAAGAGGAGGTCAGCATGAAGATCCAGCTGCCGATCGACACGTCCGCGGTCTCGTTCATCGACGTGATGCCGCCGGAGCCGGTGCTCGACCGCCAGACCAAGCAGCACAAGGCGGACGGCAACGGCGAGCCGCTGTACTCGATCGAGCTCGTCTGCATCGGCCAGGAGGGCGGGGAGGTCCTGTCGGTGAAGTTCCCCGGCACTCCCCCGGCGGGGATCCGCCAGGGCATGCCGGTCAAGGTGACCGGGCTCATGGTCACCGACTGGGCGATCGGCGACCGCTTCGGCCTCACGTTCCGGGCTGCCAAGGTGGAGCCGTTGGGCGCCGCAAGCCAGAAGAGCGGTGCGGCATGAGCTGGCTGCCGGGGCGGGTGCTGCTGGCGGACGAGGAGACGGTCGAGGCGATCGCGGCTGCGATCGACCCGAGGTACCGGGCGCTCGTGCTGCTGGTTCGCTACACGGGCCTGCGCTGGAACGAGGCGACGGCGCTGCGCCGGCGGCGCTGCTTCATCCGGGAGGGATCGATCGAGGTGGCCGAACAGGTCGTGGAGACGCGCTCGGGGCCTCGCTTTCGAAGCCTTGGCCGCGACTACGGCTGGGTGGCGGTGCGAGACGGCGTGAAGGACGCCCTCGCGGAACACCTGGCCCGCTACGTGGCGGAGCGGCCGGACGCCGTGGTGTTCACGGATCACCTGGGCGGGCCGCTCGTGCGGCGCAGCTTCGAGGAGGAGGAGTGGTTCCCCGCCCTGCGGGCACTCGGGCTTCCCTCCGAGGAGGGCGACATGGGCATCGACACGCTCGGCACCGCCCGGCTGTGGCTCGACATCAAGCAGGCGGGGGCGCTGCGGGCCTCCTACAGCAGGGGATGGCGGCGAGGGGGTGGGATCGGTGCTTGAGGGGCTGACGAACGTCCTGGCGCTGTGGCAGCTGCGGCGGCCGGCGGGGAGCGGGCAGCTGCACGCCTCGGGGCTTCTCACGAGGTTCTTCCGGTTCTGGTGGAGCTACCGGGTGGAGCTGACGGCGTTCTGGGGGGCCTACTGGTTCCTGTTCGCCCTCACGATGGTGCTCGGCTCGCACCTGGCCGCGTGGGTCCTCGACGCCCTGGTGGTCGTGCTCATCTTCTGCCGGCCGGTGCGCCGGCGGGTGCGGGCGCTCTTCAGCCGGTCCCGGCTGCGGCGTCGCTTCGCCCGGGCGGTGCGCTCGACGGGCTGTCCCGGGTTCTCCGACGCGGTGCCCCGGCCGGGCCCGGTCAAGGCGACGCAGGCAGGCCAGCTCATGCGGGTGCGCCTCTGCGCCGGGTGGGACCTCGAGGAGCTGGCGAAGCGGGCCCCGGCCATCGCCGCCTACCTCGGGGTCAGGGAGGTCCGGGTGACGCCGGACCGCTCCAACGCCGGGGTGGCCGAGGTTGCGGTCATCCGCCGGGACCCGCTGTCGGGGGGCAAGCCTCTTGCCTGGCCGTGGCTGGATAAGGCCATGGCTTCGCTCTGGGACGCCATCCCGGTCGGGGTCGGCGAGGACGGCGAGGGGATCGAGATCTCGATGCCCGAGCGCAACATCGTCATCGGCGGCGAGCCGGGTGCCGGCAAGTCGGTGGCCCTGTCGATGCTCGTGGCGGCCGCCGCACTGGACCCCTATGCCCACCTCACGCTGTTCGACGGCAAGCTGGTCGAGCTGTCGATGTGGCGGCGCTGCGCGGATCACTTCGTGGGGGCGGACCTCGGCCGGGCCATCGAGGTCTTGAAGGAGCTGCGGGCGGACATGGAGGACCGCTACGAGTTCCTGATGGACGAGGGCCGGCGCAAGATCACCCGGGGTGACCAGGAGCGGTTCCCGCTGCGCCTGGTGGTGATCGACGAGCTGGCCG
>DASPZW010000409.1:0-2288 GCA_035636055.1 Actinomycetota bacterium | reverse complement strand
ACGCCTCAGCGCTGGCCGCCATCCCCGATCCCCCGAGCCTGGTGGACCTCCGAGACCGTACGGAGGCCATGATGCCCAGCGTCGACATCGGTGAGCTGATCCTGGAGGTGATGAGCTGGCAGCCACGCTTCCTGCAGGCCTTCACCGCAGTCTCCGGCGGCGAGAGCCGCCTGGAGGACCTGCACATCAGCATCGCGGCCGTCCTGACCGCCCAGGCCCTGAACATCGGCTACGGCCCGGTCATCTCGCCGGGGGTGGCGGCGCTCACCCGGGACCGCATCAGCCACGTCGACCAGAGCTACGTCCGGGCGGACACCCTCGCTCCCGCCAACGCCCCGTTGATCGAGGCGCAAGCCGACATTGCCCTCGCGAGAGACCACTGGGGCGGCGGCCTGGTGGCTGCCGTCGACGGCATCCGCTTCGTTGTGCCGGTGCGCAGCATCGACACCCGCCCCAATCCCAAGTACTTCGGGCGGCGGCGGGGGGCCACGTGGCTGAATCTCATCAACGACCGCGGCGCCGGGCTGGCGGGCATGGTGGTGTCCGGCACCGCCCGTAACTCTCTGCACATCGTCGACCTCATCTACCGCCAGGAGGCCGGCCAGCGCCCTGAGGTGATCGTCAGCGACGCCGGCGCCTACAGCGACATCGTCTTCGGGATACTGAACCTCCTCGACCTCGACTACCGCCCGCAGCCGGCGGATCTTCCGGACACCAAGCTCTGGTGCATCGACCCCAAGGCAGACTACGGGCCGCTTGCCCCTGCGGCCCGGGGCAGGATCGACCTTTCCAAGATCCGTGCCCACTGGCCGGATCTCCTGCGCATCGTGGCCTCGATCCACACGGGTGCGGTCAGTGCCCACGACGTGATCCGGATGCTCGCCCGGGGCGGGAGCCTCACCCAGCTCGGGGAAGCAATGGCCCACTACGGGCGGATCTTCAAGACGCTGCATGTCCTCTCCTATGTCAACGAGGAGCCGTACCGTCGCCAGATCAAGGGGATGCGCAATCTCCAGGAGGGCCGCCACGACCTGGGCCGGCATCTGTTCCACGGCCGGAAAGGGGAGCTGCGCCAGGCCTACCACGAGGGGATGGAGGACCAGCTGGGAGCCCTCGGACTCGTGCTCAACTGCGTTGTGCTGTGGAACTCGGTCTACCTCGACGCCGCCGTCACCCGCCTGCGGGCCGAGGGCTACCCCGTGCGTGACGAAGACCTCGCCCGGCTGTCCCCGTACATTCGTAAGCACATCAACGTCCATGGCCATTACTTCTTTGAGCTGCCCGATCTGGGCGGTGCCCGGAGGCCGCTCCGAAACCCGGATGCGGCCAGCGACGACCGGGACTGAGCGCGGAGCCTGCCCCCCACGACGGGGTCAGGACAGGCGCTGGAGGTGGCGGTAGATGGTGGGGCGGGTGACCCCGAACTCGTCGGCGATCTCCTGGACCGTTTCGTTTCCACAGTGTCATGAGCTTGCTACATCAGGGCAGCCCTTGCCGCATGAATTCCCCTAACTGCCCAAATCCCTAAGCGCTACTTTTTGCATGGATGTTCCTCGTGGGCCGAGACGAGCTGCGGGTGCCGCTGAACGTCGTCGGCGCTGCCGCCGTGGTTCCACACGACCCTCCCGCTCGCCGCCGACCACCCGGCCGCCTCCCGGACCAGGTCGCTCCCGTAGGGCCCGAACAGCAGGTGCGCGCCGGACAGCAGGTCGAGGCAGCGCCGGACGCCCTTACCGGTCCCGGTGTCGTCGAAGACGACCAGCTCGGGCATGAGGACGGCATCCCCCAGGCGGAGCCCCCCGGTGTGGCGGACGTCGTCGGCGAGCTGCTCCAGCCCGGCCGCAGCCGCCCGTCCCTGGAGCGCGTACCTGCCTGAGAGGGAGAGGGGCGCAGCCATCACGAGCCGGCGGTCGGCCACGGCTGGAGCCTACGCGACTCGGGGAAGCCGGGGCAGGCCCGGGGCGTGCCCCTCAGGCGCGCTGGTACAGACCCGTCAGGCGCGCTCGTACAAACCCGTCAGCGGCCCCTCGGCAAGCACGGAGCCCCGCATGGCTTCCCGGAGCCGGCCGGCGGACGCGACCCCCCGACAGCAGACGGACCCGATCGGCACCTATGCTCCAGGCTGCGCCTCGACTCCCACACCTGACCCCCTTGTGGCGGCCGGCGCCGGGTGGTGGAATACGGAGACGGAAAAAGCGGCAGAAAGGAGCGGCCCATGCCGACGTACGTGAGCCTCCTCAACTGGACCGACCAGGGAATCCGGGACGTGAAGGCGACGGTCCAGCGGG
>DASPZW010000408.1:0-21835 GCA_035636055.1 Actinomycetota bacterium | reverse complement strand
GTCGACCCCGCCCAGATCGACCCCCCTACTCCCTCGCCCTCATGGAGGCGCTGCTGGCGAGCGTGTAGGCGGCGAAAGCCTCACCTCGTAAGGCGAAGCCCGCCTGAGGACCAGGACCCGCTACGAGTCCTCGGCCGCGCGGACCGCCCGCAGGTCCCGCCTCGCCTGCTCCCTCGGGATCGTGTCGAACCAGGCCAGCATCGTCTCCTCATAGGCCACACCCAACTCCGCCACGTGCGCCATGAACGGCTGCACGTCCACCAGCTTGGGGATCAGCGAACGGAAGTAGGCCAGGCGCTGCTCGTGCTGCGGCCGGTGGAGGGCGACGAACGCCTGCAGGGTCGTGGGGTCGAGGTGCTGGCCGAAGAAGTACCGGAGCAGGAACGGGAGCCGGATGATGTCGGGACCCGGCGGCAGCGCAAGCCAGTTGAGGAATGCCCGACGGCCGGCCCCCGTGATCGTATAGGGGCGGCGCGCCCGGGCACCGGACTCCCCCATCTCGACGAGCTCGGCCTCGGCGAGGCGGTTGAGCTCGCGGTAGACCTGGCTGCGGGTGACGTTCCAGAAGTAGCCGATGGACCCCTCGACCATGCCGACGATGTCATAGCCACTCATCGGTCCATAGGTTTCGAGGAAACCCAGGAGCGAGGCGGCGGTGGAGTTGAGGTCCGGCTGTTCACCATCCATGAGGCCGGGGTCCCTTTGGGGCATCAAATCGGAGCGCAGAAAATACGGGGGGTCGGAGGATCGAATCATACCAGCAGGTTCGGAGCAGTCCCCGGCCGCTCCCACGGGCGCCGGGTCTTCCTGGGTGGCGTCAGGCCAGGGCCCGTCGGGCATCGTGCTCCCCCTGCGCGATCAGCCCGTCGATCCGGTCCGCCGAGAAGTCCACGCCGCACGACACCTGCTCGTAGGGCAGCGATTCCCGCTGGATGTGGGTCACCGTCACCGGGACCCGGGACTTCGCAGCCGCCATCGCGTCCAGCGCCCCCGTCGCCCGCTGGCGCAGCGGGGGCTCCAGGTTTGCGACCACGGCGGGCGGGATGGCCTCGAGGATCTCGTAGAGCTCGTGGCACCACGTCACCCACTGGCTCGCCGCGGTGTCGGCACGTGTCTTGTCCTGGTAGATGATCTGGCCCATGCGGGCCTGGACCTCGGCCTGGGTCGGCAGGGTCGAGTCGGGGGCGACGAACCGCTGCGGGAAGACGTCGACGATGTAGATCTGGAAGCCGGCCGCAGGGGACGCAGCCCGATCGGAGCCACGGACCGCAGCGAGCACCTCGGGCAGGGGTGTGTTCGACCACAGGCCGCCATCCCAGTAGTGCTTCCCACCGATCTCGGTCGGGGGGAAGGCCGGCGGCAGGCTCCCGCTGGCGACGATGTGGTCGGGGGTGATGTTGATCTTGGCGCTGTCGAAGGCCACCGGCTTGCTCGACTCCAGCTCGACCGCGGTCACGATCAGCCGGGGATCCCCGCCTTTGGCGTACGTCCCCATTGACCCGGCAACGGTCGCCCGCATGGCGTCGGTCGTGTAGGGGGCACCCCCCGGGAGCGCCGGCTGGAACAGCCGCGGGTTGCCCAGGAGCATGGACGTCAGCACCGCCTGGTGACTGCCCAGGAGCCTCACCCACGGGATCCACGACAGCATCGGTGGGGTGGGGAGGGGCGGGAAGCTGAGGTCCCGCCACAGGGCCTCGAGCGCTCCGACACCCCGGTCGGCCTCGCCGTAGTGGCTGGCGATCACCGAGGCATTGATGGCGCCGATCGAGCATCCGGCGACGACGCTCAGGTCGTCGAGGCGCTCCGCCAGCGCCTTGTAGACGCCGCACTCGTACGCACCCAGGGCACCGCCGCCCTGGAGGACGAGGATCGTCCCCCGGCTGGTGTCCGGGCCGCCGTTACGCTGGGAGGCGCTCATCGAAGTCCGCCGGGGAGTCGAGGTGCAGCACACGGATCATGTCGGTAGCGCCGGTGCGGCCCTGCAGGCTGCCGGCGACGATCACCACGGCGTCGCCCCAGCGGATCCTCCCGCAGTCGAGGACCGTCCTCGCCGCCTGGGTCACCATCTCGTCGAGGTGACCGGCCAGCGGCGCGACGAACGTCTCGACACCCCAGGTGAGGGCCAGCCGGCTGCGCACGGCCGCCTCGGGCGTGACCGCCAGGACCGGGATCGGCGGCCGTTGCGCCGCAAGGCGCCGGGCCGTCGCCCCGCTCTGAGTGAAGGCGACGAGCGCCCGTGCCCCGATGACCTGGGCAAGTTGCGGAGCGGCCATGGCGAGGGCCTCTTCCGGCGTCGCCAGCTGGGGCACGGCCGAGGGGTACTCCGCCCAGCCGCCGTCCTCGACCGAGGTGATGATCCGTGCCATCGTGGCGACCGCCTCGATCGCGTGCTCCCCGACGCTGGTCTCGGCAGAGAGCATGAGGGCGTCCGCCCCGTCGAGGACCGCGTTGGCCACATCCGAGACCTCGGCCCTCGTCGGCCGGGAGTGCACCCGCATGGACTCGAGCATCTGGGTGGCGACGATCGCCGGCTTGGCATGCTGGCGTGCCAGGGTCACTGCCCGCTTCTGCACCAGCGGGACCTGCTCCATCGGCGTCTCGACGCCGAGATCGCCGCGGGCCACCATGACGCCGTCGAAGGCCTCCATGATGCCGTCGAGATGCTCCACCGCCTCGCCCTTCTCCAGCTTGGCGATGACGGGGATGCGCCGCCCCGCGGCGTCCATGGCCCGCCGCACGACGTCGGCGTCCTCCGGGCGGCGGACGAACGAGAGGGCGACGATGTCGACGCCGAGCCCCAGGGCGAAGCGGAGGTCGTCCGCATCCTTGTCGGTCAGCACCGGCGCGCTCACGGCCACGCCCGGGAGGTTGATGCCCTTGTGGTCCGAGACCAGCCCACCCTCGATCACCCGGCACGTGACCTCTCGCCCGTCGCAGGAGATCGCCAGGAGCTTGATGAGGCCGTCGTCGATCAGGAGCGTGTCGCCGGGACCCAGGTCGGTCGCCAGGGCGCCGTAGGACGTGGTGGCGCGGGTGCTCGTGCCGGTCAGCGCCTCGAGCGGGCCGTGGGGGCCGCGGGCGGTGACCGTGAAGACGGAGCCCGTCTCGAGCACGGCGAAGCCACCGTCGAAGGTGCCCAGCCGGATCTTGGGGCCCTGCAGGTCGACGAGGATGCCCACTGCCCGCCCCGAGGCATCCGACGCCTCCCTGACCCTGCCGTAGATGGCAGCGTGCTCCTCACGGGAGCCGTGCGAGAAGTTGAGCCGGGCCACGTCCATGCCCGCGGCCACGAGGCCGGCGACGGCTTCTGGTGACTGGGTGGCAGGTCCGAGCGTGCAGACGATCTTGGTGCGACGTTCCTGTTCCATTGGGGGGTTGCCTCCGTCAGCGTTGGGGTTCAGGCGGCCGTGGTCGTAGCCGGCGGTGTCAGGCCAGCCTCGGGTCGACCGACTCGGGGTCGATCCCGTGGGCGAGGATGGCGTCGGCCACTTCTTCCGGCTTGCCGAGGTCGGCATCGGCCAGCCCCTTCAGCACCGCCACGACCACGTGGGCGGCGTCGGTCCCGAAGTGCCGGCGCAGCGTTGCCCGCGTGTCCGACCGACCGTAGCCATCCGTTCCGAGAACGGTGAGGTGCCCGGGGACCCATCGGGTCACCTGGTCCGGCACCATCTGCATGAAGTCGCTGACCGCAACGAGCGGGCCCTGGGAGCCGAGCAGCTGCTCGGTGACGTAGGCCACCCTTGACGGCTCGGTGGGGTGCAGCCGGTTCCAACGGTCGACCGACAGGGCGTCCTCCCGGAGGGCTTTGTACGAGGTGACGCTCCACAGCTCGGCGGCGACGTCGTGCTCGTCGGCGAGGAGCTGCTGGGCCTCCCGGGCGGCACCCTGGGCGCTGCCGCTGAACAGGATCGTGGCCCGGCGCTTCGGCCCGGCGGGGGCCGGGGAGAAGCGGTACATCCCCCGAACGATGCCCTCCTCGACCGCACCGGGTGCGGCCTCAGGCATGGGCGGCATGGGGTAGTTCTCGTTGTAGAGCGTCAGGTAGTAGAAGAGGTCCTGGGGCGAGTCGCCGAACATGCGGCCGATGCCGTCGCGGATGATGACGGCCACCTCGTAGGCGAACGCGGGGTCGTAGGCGGCAAGGTTGGGGACGGTGGACGCGAGCAGCAGGCTGTGGCCGTCCTCGTGCTGCAGGCCCTCGCCGTTGAGGGTGGTCCGCCCGGCCGTTGCGCCGCAGAGGAACCCTCTGCCCCGCATGTCGCCGAAGGCCCACGCCGCGTCCCCGGTGCGCTGGAAGCCGAACATCGAATAGAAGACGTAGATCGGGATCATCGGCTGGCTCCACGTGGCGTACGAGGTGCCCGCCGCCGTGAAGCTCGCCATGGCCCCCGCCTCGGTGATGCCCTCCTGGAGGATCTGCCCCTGGGCGGACTCCCGGTACGAGAGCTGCATCCCTGCGTCGACGGGCTCGTAGCGCTGCCCGGTCGGCGAGTAGATCCTAACCTCGCTGAACAGGCCGTCCATGCCGAAGGTGCGGGCCTCGTCCGGGATGATCGGCACGACGCGGCTCCCGACCGTGGGGTCCCGCAAGAGGGACCGCAGCAGGACGGAGAAGGCCATGGTCGTGGACACCGAGCGCCCGCCGGAGCCGGCGAAGAAGCCGGCGAAGCAGGCGGGATCGGGCTGGCCGATGGGGGCCGGGGTGACCACCCGGTGCGGCAATGGCCCACCGAGGTCGCGCCGGCGGCCCATGAGGTAGTCGTGCTCGGCAGAGCCCGGCTGCGGGCGGCAGTACGGCGGCTGGCCCCCGTCGAGGGCGGCGTCGGAGATCTCCCCAGCCAGGCCGAGCCGGTCGCGCAGCGCCTTGAGCTGGGGCGTGCCCATCTTCTTCATCTGGTGGGCGGAGTTGCGTCCCTCGATCTCGGGGCCCAGCGCCCACCCCTTGACGGTCTTGACCAGGATCACCGACGGGCCACCGCGGTGGTCCACGGCGCTGCGGTAGGCGGCGTAGAGCTTGCGGTCGTCATGGCCGCCCCGGCGCATGCCGGCGAGCTCGTCGTCGCTCAGGTGGCCGACCAGCGCCTCGAGGCGGGGGTCGGAGCCGAAGAGCCGCTCACGGATGTAGGCCCCGGACTCCACGGTGCAGCGCTGGTAGTCGCCGTCGAGGGCGGCCCCCAGGCGCTCGACGAGGGCGCCGTCGGCGTCGGCGGCGAGGAGCGGGTCCCACTCCGAGCCCCAGATCACCTTGATGACGTTCCAGCCCGCGCCCCGGAAGAGCGCCTCGAGCTCCTGGATCACCTTGCCGTTGCCGCGCACCGGGCCGTCGAGGCGCTGGAGGTTGCAGTTGACGACGAAGACGAGGTTGTCGAGGCCCTCGCGGGCCGCCAGCGGCAGGGCCGCCAGGCTCTCGGGCTCGTCGCACTCGCCGTCGCCGAGGAAGCACCACACCCTGGAGGCTGCCGTGTCGGCGATGCCCCGGTGGCCCAGGTAGCGGTTGAAGCGGGCCTGGTAGATGGCGTTGAGGGGGCCGAGGCCCATCGACACCGTGGGGAACTCCCAGAAGTCGGGCATGAGGCGGGGATGCGGGTAGCTGGAGAGCCCCCCGCCGCCGACCTCACGGCGAAAGCCGTCGAGCTCGTCCTCGGTGAGGCGGCCTTCGAGGAAGGCCCGGGCGTAGATGCCCGGCGACGCGTGGCCCTGGAAGAAGACCTGGTCGCCGGCGGCGCCGTCGTCCTTGCCCCGGAAGAAGTGGTTGAAGCCCGTCTCGTACAGCGCCGCCGACGAGGCGTACGTGGACAGGTGCCCGCCCAGGCCCTCGGACGCCGCGTTGGCCCGCAGCACCATGACCACGGCGTTCCAGCGCAGGTAGGCCCGCACCCGGCGTTCGAGGGCGCCGTCGCCGGGGCTCTCCGGCTGCTCGTCGGCGGGGATGGTGTTGACGTACGGCGTCGACACCGGGTCCGGCAGCCCGGCCCCACACTCCTGCGCCACCTGAAGCTGCTTGCAGAGCAGGTGGCGGGCCCGTGCGGCTCCCCGGAGGTCGATGACCTCCCGGATCGACTCCACCCATTCCTGCGTCTCGCCCGGGTCGAGGTCGGGTGGCCGCCCGGTGACTTCCTCGACTGCGGCAGTTTCCATCTAAGTCCCCCGGACTTCGCTGGGGGTGGTCGATCGGCCCGCCGGTTTCGGCGCCGACGCGGGGTAGGCGTAGAAGCCGCCGCCGGTCTTCCGGCCGAGCTGGCGGGCCGTCACCATCTGGCGGAGGAGGCCGGCCGGCACACACCCGGGCTCCCGGCGCTCCCCGTAGAGGCGTTCCAGGACGGCGAGGCTCGTGTCGAGACCGATGAGGTCCAGGAGCTCGAACGGTCCCATGGGGAACCCGCACCCACCCTTCATGGCGGTGTCGATGTCCTCCATGGTGGCGACATCGCTCTCCAGCATCCGAATTGCCGAGTTGAGGTACGGGAAGAGCAGGGCGTTGACGATGAAGCCCGCCGAGTCCTTCGACTTGACGGGGGTCTTGCCGCAGTCCAGGGCGAACTGCCAGGCCGCAGCGACCGTCTCCTCGGCCGTCGTCAGCGCCGGCACGATCTCCACGAGCGGCATCACGGCGGCCGGGTTGAAGAAGTGCATGCCGCACACCCGGTCCGCCCGGGAGACCGACACGGCCAGCTCGAGCACCGGCAGCGTCGAGGTGTTCGTGGCGAGGATCGTCTCGGAGCCGCAGGCGGCGTCAAGCTCGGCGAACAGCGCCTTCTTCGTCGCCAGGTCCTCAACCACAGACTCGATGACGAGCTGACAGAACTCCAGCGCCGCGAGATCGTCGACAGCGGTGATCCGGCCGAAGGCGGCGTCGCGCTCCTCCGCCGCGATCTTGCCCTTCTCGACTTGCCGGGTGAGCGACTTCCCGACCTTGACCAGGCACTGCCGTGCAGATTCCTGGGTGCGGCTGCGGAGTACCACATCGAACCCGGCTCGGGCGGCGACCTCGGCAATGCCGGCCCCCATGATGCCCGACCCGACGATCCCTACACGTTTTATCTCCAACGTTTTTCCTCCGATTTCTAGGGTCCTAAGTGGAAGTTATTGCTGCAGTTTGGACTGTCCATATGAGAGATAGCACTCTGCGTATGGCGATTTAAACAAGGGTCCTGCACGTTGATTTGACGCCTTCTATACCCCGCCGGAATCTCGGCAGGGAGTAGGCTGGTGGCACAGGCACGCTGGCCTTGCTGCTTCCCAGTCTCTCTCTGCCCGTTCCAGGGATGAACTTCATCGCTGCGGGCACCCTTACCTTAGACTGAAACCGTATATGACGTCAATTGCCCCCGCGTGAACTTTCGGTTACATGTGGATGAATTCCACTCGTCATCTACCGTTGTAGACATAAAAACCGCGCCCAAGTTTCCTGCCGAGCAGGCCCGCCTCGCACATCCGGTCGAGCAGTGGCGGCGGCGCGTACAGCGGCTCCTTGAACTCGTCGTAGAGCGATTCGGCGACCGCGGCAACGGTGTCCAGGCCGATGAGATCCGCAAGGGCGAGCGGCCCCATGGGGTGGGCGCAGCCCTCGACCATGCCGGCGTCGATGTCGGCGGCCGTGGCGAACCCGGACTCCAGCATGCGGATCGCCGAGAGGATGTACGGGATGAGCAGCGCGTTCACGATGAAGCCCGCACGGTCCTGCGAGCGGACGATCCGCTTGTGGAGCACCCGCTCCGCAAACTCCGCAGCCCGGGCCGCGGTTGCCTCGCTCGTCAGCAGCGAGGTCACCAGTTCGACCAGGCGCATGACGGGGACCGGGTTGAAGAAGTGGAGGCCGAGGACCTCCTCGGGGCGGCGGGTGACCATGGCCAGCCTCATGATCGGGATCGAGGACGTGTTCGACGCCAGGATCGTCCCCGGGCCGGTCACAGCATCGACCTGTTCGAAGACCGCGGCCTTCACGTCGAAACGTTCCACCACGGCCTCGATCACGAGCTCCCGGTCGGCGAGGTCGCCCATCCGGGTGGTGAAGCGCATCCGTTCCAGCGCCTCCACGCGGTCCTCGGGAGCGAGCTTGCCCCGGTCCACCGCCTTCGCCAGGGACGACTCGATGCGGCGCTTGCCGGCCGCGAGGGCGTCCTCGCCGATCTCGACCACGACCACGTCGAGCCCGGCCCGGGCGGTCACCTCGGCGATGCCCGATCCCATCAGACCGCAGCCGACTACGCCGACTCGCTGGATATCTTCGCTGAGTTCCGGAGCGGTCCCCAGGCGGTCGACCAGGCCGGTCGTGACGGTGCCGCCGTTGGGCCCGTTGCTGCCGTTGGGCTCTGCCGCAGTACTAGCCATGGACATACTCCCCGGGTGCGTCGGCGATGGGTGGGTGGGCATCGCTGCCCATGGACGGTGGGGTGGTCCGCTCGCCCGCCCGCTGTGCGATCCAGCTGCTCCAGTCCTGCCACCACGACCCCGCGTGCTGCGCGGCGGCCGAGCGCCATTCGTTGGGGTCGTCCGGTAGGACGTCGTTGGTCCAGTACTTGCGCTTGGCGTCCGGCGGGTTCACGATGCCGGCGATGTGCCCCGACGAGGTGAGCACGTAGCGGCACTCGCCGCCGAGCAGCCTCGTCGTCGCGTAGGACGTGGTCCACGGGGCGATGTGGTCCTCGACGGCCCCGACGATGTACACGTCGCCGGTGATCTTGCCGAGATGCAGCCGCCGGCCTGCCAGCGTCATCTCGTCGTTGGCCAGCTGGTTCTCCTGGTAGCAGTAGCGCAGGTAGAACGAGTGCATGTTCGCCGGCATCCTGGTGCTGTCGGCATTCCAGGTCAGGATGTCGAAGGCCGGCGGGTCCTGGCCCATGAGCCAGTTGGAGGCCACGTAGTTCCAGATCAGGTCGTTGGCCCGCAGGGCATTGAAGGTCCGCTCCATGTCCGCGGCGTCGAGGAACCCCGTCTTCGCCATCTTGCGCTCGAGCCGGGCAATGGACTCGGCGTCCGTGAAGGTCCCGAGGGGGCCGGGCTCCGAAAAATCAACGATGGTGTTGAGCAACGTCGTCGCGTTCACCCGGTGCTCGCCACCCGCCTCCAGATAGGCCAGCAGCATCGTGGCCAGCGTGCCGCCGATGCACAGCCCCGCCATGTTGACGATCGGCGACCCGGTGATCTCCTCGATGACGTCGAGGGCGGCGCGGGGGCCGTGGATGAGGTAGTCGTCGAGGGAGACGTCGCGCATCGACTCGTCCGGGTTGCGGTAGCTGATGGCGAACACGGTGTGGCCGTGGGTGACCGCCCACTCGATGAAGCTGCGGCCCGGCGAGAGATCCATGAGGTAGTACTTGTTGATCCACGGCGGCGACACGAGCAGCGGTACCTCGAAGACCGTCTTGGTCTGCGGCTCGTACTGGATGAGCTCCATCAGCTCGTTGCGGAACACGACCTTGCCGGGCGTGACCCCGAGGTTGCGGCCCACGGCGAAGGCATCCGGGTCGAACTGGCGAGGCATCCCCTCGTTGTGGAGGACGTCGTCGACGAAGTTGCGCAGGCCCTTGAGGACGCTAAGGCCCTTGGTCTGGGCGGCCCTGCGGAGGGCCACGGGATTGGTCGGCAGGAAGTTGGTCGGCGCCAGCGCGTCGACGAGCAGGCCGAGCCCGAAGGCCGCCTTCTCACTCTCGTGCTGGTCGAGGTCGGCGGCGGTGACCAGTTCGTGGACGAACTCCGCCCACGCCAGGTAGGCCTGGCGCTCGCCGAAGAACACGGGGCTCTCGTCCCAGACCGGATCCCGGAACCGCCGGTCCTTGGCGTCCGGCTGGAGGGTCGGCTGGGGCTTGGCCCCCATGGCCCTGGCCGCCATGCCGGCGGTGGAGGCCGCCAAGCGGCTGCCGAAGCGCATCCCCGCCTCCCAGACGCCGACCGGGTTGGTCACCAGGGCAGCCCCGAGCTTGGCCATGGTGGGCCCCAGCGACAGGGGGTCCTGGCGCGCGAAGAGGTCGGCCTCGGGGCCGATCGCGGCGGCGGTGCCGTTGCCGTTATCGGGTTCGGGTTGCGGTTCGGATGTTGTCGCCACTTACGCTCCTGTTCCTCGTGCGGGGGCGCCCGGGACCTCCCGGTAGTAGCGGAAGAGGATTTCCGCGGCGCACGCCGGCTTTGGGTTGCCCTCTGCCTCCACGGTAGCGCGGAACTCGACCTGGACCCCGCCCGGGACCTCCTCGACCGTCCCGAAGGCAATGCTGCCCCGCACCCGTGAGCCGGCCGGCACCGGTGCCGGGAACCGCACTTTGTTGGCCCCGTAGTTAAGGATCAGGGCCGCCCCCGTGACCTCGAGCAGTTCGTAGAGCATGCCGGTGAACATCCCGAGGGTCATGAACCCATGGGCGACCGTACGGCCGAAGGGCCCGCTCCGTGCCCGCTCGGGGTCGACGTGGATCCACTGCTCGTCCCCGGTGGCTTTCGCGAAGCTGGTGACCATGTCCTGGGTAACCTCTCTCCAGGAGCTGACCCCGAGGGGCTGCCCGGCGAGGGCCCCGGCCAGGGACTTGAGCTCGCCGATGTCGACGGACTTCGGTGCTGGCGCCGGCTCGGCCATGGTGCACCCCTTTCGTTGGTTCGTCTTGACAAAGTTAGCAGAGTTGCTGCATAGTTAGCAACAGGTTCCCACCCAGCAGGCAGATCCACTCGAAAGGAGAAGGCCATGGCTGTTCATGTCGCAACCGCTGTCCAGGACGAGGTGCTCGAGATCATCGACACCGTCGAAGATGCAACCCTCAAGGTCCTCAAGGACTGGACCAAGACCCTCGAGACCGCCCCGACGCTGAGCGAGTTCTACTTTGGCCCGAAGTTCCACTTCTACGGCTTCGCGGAGAAGCTGTGGGCAAGCCAGAAGGAATTCATGGTCAGCCTGCTGGAACTCGCCACCGAGGCCGGCAAGCACGTCCCGGACCCTTACAAGAAGACCCCCGCAGCTGCAAAGTAGACCCGGTTGCACCGTTGGGCGAGTTCCCTTGTGGCCGCAGATCAGGGATGATCGTGGCCACACATGGACACCCTCGGTAGCTTCATCCGCACACAGCGGCGCCTGGCCAATCTCACACTCAGGGAGATGGCCGAGCTTGCCAAGGTGTCGAACCCGTACCTCAGTCAGGTCGAGCGCGGCCTCCACGAACCTTCCGTGCGAGTGCTGCGCTCGATCGCGTCCGCCCTCAATCTGTCGGCCGAGACGCTGCTGGCGCAGGCGGGCCTGCTGGAAGGGTCCGCCGCCGTTGAGGCGAAGCCCACGGGGGCCGACGCCGGGCCAGACCGGGAGGCGCCCACCACCGAGGCGGCCATCCGCCTCGACCCGGCCCTGACCGAGGGCCAGAAGGAAGCCCTCCTGGCGGTCTACCGGGACTTCGTGGGGGCCAAGGACTAGTTCGCCCGCAGGCCAGGGGGGATTCGCAGCTCACCCCCCTCCGCTTCGCTCCGGGGGGCTGCTACTCCCCCCTGGACCCCCCTCGCCCGCGGGCGGGTTTATACCTGGCGGTCGAGGAAGTCGTAGACCTCGCTCAGGTCCACACCGGCGTAGGCGCCGGCGGGCAGCGTCGCCAGGACGTAGCCGTGGACCCGGGCCGCCGGCCAGACCCGGCCCTGCCACCTCGACGCGACGTCCGCCGGCGGGCGGCGGCAGCACTCGCCGTCCGGGCATTGCGACACCTGGCGGTAGGTGGTCTCGTGGCCCCGGAAGTAGCGGGCGTCCTCGGCCCTCGACCCGATCGTGACCGCTTCGGGCGTCGGCATGTCGGCCTCGAGGTACGTGCTGCACCAGAACTCCCCCACCGGCGTCGACGTGTACTGGGCGTACTCGGCGAACTTGTCGTGCGAGCGGAATGCCTGCCGCGTCCCCCACGTGCGGCACACGCGCTGGCCCTCGATGATCCCGGCGGCGTCGGTCGGGAAGGGCACCCCGTCGTTCTCGTACGCCTTCCAGATCACCCCCTCGTCGTCGGCCCGGAGGAAGTGGACCCGAAGGCCGAGGTGGTGCGTGGCGAGGTTGGTCAGCCGGTGGGCGGCCATCTCGTAGGAGATGTAGAAGACCTCCTTCAGGTCCTCGGCCGAGATGTCGCCCTTGCGGCGGGCGGTGGTGAGCAGGTCGACCGCCGTGCGCTGGGGCGCCAGCACCGCCCCGGCGAAGTAATTGGCCTCGACCCGCTGGCGGAGGAACTCGCCGAAGTCGGCGGGGTCGCCGTGGCCGAGGGCGAAATGCCCGAGCGTCTGGAGGACCACCGAGCGGGCAGCCCGGGTGGGCAGGGTGTTGCGCTGGTGGACGTAGATGCGCCGGTGCTCGAGGTCGGCGACCGAGTCGACCGACACCGGCAGGTCCTGGACCCGGTGCAGGGTGAACCCGTAGTGGGCGACGAGGGCGGTCAACGTACTCTCCGCAACGGCACCCCCCTCGTAGCCCGCCGCGCGCAGGGCCTGGGTCGCCGCCTGCTCGATGTCGGGGAAGTAGTTGTCGTGCGCGCGCATCTCGGAGCGGAGCCGTGCGTTGGCGGCCCGGGCGCCCTCGGGGGTCCCTGCCTGGGCCTGGGACTGCGCCTTGAGGGCGTCGAAGAGCCCCACCACGTGCTCGAGAAACTCGTGCGGCACCTGGCGGGAGGCCTTCAGGAGCGGCAGGTTCAGACCCTGGTAGAGCGGGTCGTCCTGGGCCCGCTGCAGGGCGACCTCGAGACGGGCCCGGCGGGTGGGGGGGTCGGTGGCGATGAGCTCGCCCGTGGTGACGCCCAGGGCCTTGGCGAAGTCCTCGATGAGCGACAGGCGCGCCTCACGCTTGCCGTTCTCGATCAGGGACAGGAACGACGCCTGCTTGCCCACCAGCTGGCCCAGCTGATCGAGCGTGAGATCCCTCGACCGGCGCAAGTGCCGGAGTCGCTGACCGAAGACAAGAGAGTCAAATCTAGCGATCGCCACGATAACTTTCCAAGAAATATGCGGAAATGAAATGTTCTCGCAATCTTACCAGGTGAAAGATCCCCATAATCTGCCGAGAAGAGGATTTTCAACAGTTTTCGGCTAGTTGAAGCCGGAGCGGAGTGGGGAGGGACACGGTGGGGGGAGCCGAGGGCATCGAGGTGCTGGGCGTACGCGATCAGGATGTGCTCAGCGACGGGGCGCTCGGCTTCGTCGGGGGCCTGCAACGGGAGTTCCGCCAGCAGCGGGGTCGCCTGCTGAGCGCCAGGATCGAGCGCCAGCGGACGCTGGACTCGGGCGAGTGGCCCGACTTCAACCCGGCCACGCGCAGCGTCCGGGCCGGAAAGTGGCAGATCGCCGACGTCCCGAAGGACCTGCTGGACCGGCGGGTCGAGATCACCGGGCCCGCCGAGCGCAAGATGATGATCAACGCCCTCAACTCGGGTGCCAGGGTCTTCATGTGCGACTTCGAGGACGCCCTCTCCCCCACCTGGCACAACGTCATCGAGGGCCAGCGCAACCTCCGGGACGCCGTCGCCCGCACGATCAGCTACGAGGCCCAGGACGGCCGGCGCTACCAACTGAACGACAAGACCGCCACCATCTGCGTGCGGCCCCGCGGCTGGCACCTGACCGAGAAGCACGTCCTCGTCGACGGCGAGCCGGTCTCCGCCAGCCTCTTCGACTTCGGCCTCGCCCTCTACCACAACGCCCGGGAGCTGCTCGACCAGGGCTCCGGGCCGTACTTCTACCTCCCGAAGCTGGAGGGGTACCTGGAGGCCCGGCTGTGGAACAAGGTCTTCCTCTACGCGCAGGAGCGCCTCGGCCTCTTCCCGGGCACGATCAAGGCAACCGTGCTCATCGAGACCGTGATGGCGGCCTTCGAGATGGACGAGATCCTCTTCGAGCTCCGGGAGCACTCCGCAGGCCTCAACGCCGGGCGCTGGGACTACATCTTCAGCTTCATCAAGAAGCTCCGCAGCCATCCCCAGTTCGTCCTGCCGGACCGTGCCCACGTCACGATGACCACGCGCTTCATGCGGGCCTACACCGAGCTCATGGTGTCGACGTGCCACCGCCGAGGCGCCCACGCCGTCGGCGGGATGGCGGCGTTCATCCCCAACCGCAAGGACCCCGAGGTCACCGAGACCGCTCTCGCCAAGGTCCGTGAGGACAAGATCCGGGAGGCCGGCGACGGCTTCGACGGGACCTGGGTGGCCCACCCCGACCTGGTCGGCGTCGCGACCGAGGTCTTCGATGCGGCGCTCGGCAACCAGCGCAACCAGCTCTACGTCCGGCGTGAGGACGTCGACGTGCGCGCCCAGGATCTGTTGGGCCTCAACGGCCTGCTCCAGCGGACAGGCGTCAGCGAGGCCGGCCTGCAGACGAACGTCCGGGTGGGCATCCAGTACCTCGAGTCGTGGCTCAGGGGCACCGGCGCTGCGGCCATCGCCAACCTCATGGAGGACGCCGCCACCGCCGAGATCTCCCGGGCGCAGATCTGGCAGTGGTGCCACCACCACACCGCCATGGCCGGCGGCGGCACCGTCACTGCTGAGCTCGTGCGCCAGATCGCCAGCGAGGAGCTGGCGACGCTGCGCTCGGCGATGGGCGAGGAGGCCTTCGCCGCCAGCCGCTTCCTCGATGCCCGCAGCCTCTTCGAGCGGGTCTCCCTGGAGCAGCCGTTCTTCGAGTTCCTGACGCTCCCCGCCTACACAACGCTTTCCTAGCCACAACCGCCCGGGAGCCGGAACCCCCGCCTGCCCGCATACCAAGGAGGGAGAACCACCGTGGTCAGCACCTTTGAGCAGCGCCAAGGCGCCATCGCGGCGCTGCAGGAGGAGTGGGCGCGCGACGACCGCTGGAGCGGCGTCCGGCGGGACTACTCGGCGGCCGACGTCATCCGCCTGCGCGGGTCCGTAACGATCGACCACACGCTGGCGACGGCAGGAGCGGCGCGGCTGTGGCAGTCGCTGCGGGGCGAGGACTACGTACACGCCCTCGGCGCCATGACCGGTGGCCAGGCCGTCCAGATGGTGAAGGCGGGCCTGCAGGCCATCTACGTCAGCGGCTGGCAGGTGGCGGCGGACGCCAACCTCTCCGAGCACGTCTACCCCGACCAGAGCCTGTACCCCGTCAGCAGCGTGCCCTCGCTGGTACGGCGGATCAACAACGCCCTGCTGCGGGCGGACCAGATCGAGTGGGCGGAGACCGCCTTGGATCTGCTGCACGACTGGATGGTGCCGATCGTCGCCGACGCCGAGGCCGGCTTCGGAGGACCCCTGAACGCCTACGAGCTCATGCGTTCGCTGATCGAGGCCGGGGCGGCGGGCGTGCACTTCGAGGACCAGCTGTCCTCGGAGAAGAAGTGCGGGCACATGGGCGGCAAGGTCCTCGTGCCGACCGCCCAGCACATCCGCACCCTGAAGGCGGCTCGCCTCGCCGCCGACGTCGCCGGCGTGCCGACCGTGCTGGTGGCCCGCACCGACGCCCTCGGTGCCACCCTGATCACGAGCGACATCGACCCGACCGACGCCCCGTTCCTGACCGGCACCCGGACGCCCGAGGGGTTCTTCGGGGTGCGGGCCGGCATCGAGGCCCCGATCGCCAGGGCGATCGCCTACGCCCCCTACGCCGACGTCCTCTGGTGCGAGACCTCGACGCCGGACCTCGACGAGGCCCGCCGCTTCGCCGAGGCGGTGCTCGACGTGCACCCGGGCAAGCTACTCGCCTACAACTGCTCGCCGTCGTTCAACTGGCGGCGCCACCTCGACGAGTCGACCATCGCCCGGTTCCAGAAAGAGCTGGGGGCCATGGGCTACCGGTTCCAGTTCATCACCCTGGCAGGCTTCCACGCCCTCAACGTGTCGATGTTCGAACTGGCCCGGGGCTACGCAGCGGACGACATGACCGCCTACCTCACCGTCCAGGACCGGGAGTTCGCCCTGGAGCCCGAGGGCTACACGGCCACCCGCCACCAGCGTGAGGTGGGGGCGGGCTACTTCGACGAGATCGCCAAGGTCGTGTCCGGGGGCGCAGCCTCGACCCTGGCGCTGCTCGGCTCGACCGAGGAGGAACAATTCGAGGGCCAGCCGGCGGCGGCCGCCCGGTAGCGCCGTCGCGCAACCTTGCTCCAAAACGACCGGAAATGGGCGCTTTTGGAGCAAGGTTGGTGTCTAGCCCTGCTTCTCCTTGTAGGCCTTCAGGCCCTCGAGGAGGGTGTTCCAGCCCAGCAGCGCGCACTTGATCCGCACGGGGTACTTCTGGACCCCCTGCAGCGCGGCCAGGTCGCCAAGGCGCTCGTCGTCGGCGAGGGACTCGCCTTGCATGAGGCGCTTGAACAGGTGCGCCAGCTCTTCGGCGTTGTCGACGCTCACGCCCTTGACCCGCTCGGTCATCATCGAGGTCGAGGCCTGCGAGATGGAGCAGCCCTTGCCCTCGAAGGCGACGCCGACGAGCTTGCCGTCCTCGACGTGGCCGTAGAGGTGGACCTCGTCGCCGCAGAGTGGGTTGTCCCGGTGCAGGTCGAAGTCGGACGGCTCGATCTTCCCCCGGTTGCGGGGGGACCGGTAGTGGTCGAGGATCACTTCCTTGTAGAGCTCGTCCAGGCCGCTCATGCGCCCGCCCCGAGCAGCCGCGTCACGTCACCCAGTGCCTCAACCAACCGATCTACCTCCTCTTCGACGTTGTACAGATAGAACGAGGCCCTGGCCGAGGCCGCAATGCCCAGCTTACGCATCAGCGGCTTCGAACAGTGGTGGCCGGCTCGGATGGCGACCCCCCGGCCGTCGACGATCGTCCCCACGTCATGCGCATGGATGTCGCCGAGGTTGAAGGAGACGACCCCCCCCTTTGCCTCCGGGTCGGTGGGGCCGTAGATGGTGATGCCGGGCACCTCCGCCAGTCGCTCGAGGGCGTAGCGCGTGAGCTCGATCTCGTGCTCACGGATCGCCTTCATCCCGATGGCATTGAGGTAGTCGATGGCGGCCCCCAGGGCGATGGCCTCGGCAAACGGCGGCGTGCCGGCCTCGAACTTGTAGGGGATCTCGTTCCAGGTCGAGTGGTCGATCCAGACGTCGCTGATCATGTCGCCGCCGCCGTGGAAGGGCTCCATCTCTTCGAGGAGCGCCTCCCGGCCCCACACGAAACCGATACCGGTGGGAGCGCACATCTTGTGGCCGGTGCCGACGTAGAAGTCGCAGCCCAGGGCACTCACGTCCACGGGGAGGTGGGGGGCCGCCTGGGCACCGTCGCACACGACGATGGCCCCGACCTCGTGGGCCTTCTCGGCGATGTCGGCCACGGGGTTGATCGTGCCGAGCACGTTGGAGACGTGGCCGACCGAGACGATCCGGGTCTTGTTGGAGAGCATCTTCTGGAAGGCGTCGAGATCGAGTGTCGCCCCGTCCTCGACGGGGATGGCCCGGAGCGTGGCGCCGGTGTCCCGGCACGCCAGTTGCCACGACACGATGTTGGAGTGGTGCTCCATCTCGGTGGTGACGATCTCGTCGCCCTCCCGGAGGCGGTGCCGCGCCCATGCGTAGGCGAGGAGGTTGAGGCCCTCGGTGGCCGACTTCGTGAAGATGACGCCGCGGGGGGCGGGGGCACCGATGAAGTCAGCGAGCTTGGCCCGTGCCCCCTCGTAGAGGACGGTGGACCGCTCCCCGAGGGTGTGCACCGAGCGGTGGACGTTGGCGTTGTCCTCCTCGAAGAACCGTTTCAGCTCGTCGATGACCTGCCGCGGCTTCTGGGAGGTTGCTGCGTTGTCCAGGTAGGAGAGCGGCTTGCCGTTGACCTCCTGGTCGAGAATGGGAAAGTCTTTGCGGACCTCTCGGGCATCCATGGCCGTATCGTACTCCTGACGTTCCTCTATGACGCTCCGCCTTGGGGTGGACTCGGTAGAACTATTTCAACTATAACAACGTTGCAAACAGGCGGTTATTCCAGGGTTCAGGAGAAGCAGTAGGAGTCGGACGAGGCGTCGCCGCCCTCGAGGCGCACCTGGTGCGGGCGCTCGCCTTCGAACGGTACGAAGAAGTCCGGATCGGTCGAGATGCCGCCGTTGTGGTCCGCGTCGAGCTTCACGATCCAGCCCTTGATCCCATCGGGATAGAACTGGGCGTCCCACGAGGCGTACAGCGAGTTCGTGACGTAGACACGCTTGCCGTCCCGGCTGATCTCCACCATCTGGGGACCGCCGTTGAGTGGGCCGGCGGCGGGATGGGCACCCTTGTGGACGATGCCGCCCAAGTGGACCGACCCGGTCAGCTTCGGGTTGAAGGGATCGGAGACGTCGTACTGGCGAAACTCGCCGGTGCCCCAGCCCAATAACCAACGTTTGAAATAGGTTTGAAACAGGCTAACACCCTCTTTGCGCCAAAGCCATATCGTTTGACACCTGTTTCCAACATTTCTACGATATCCACTGGTTTAATGATGTAAGCTCCCCCCTTTTCGCTACCCAGGAGGCAGTTTTCTATGCTGGACGTCCGAGCTGACCCGCCAGACGGCAACCTGACCCGCCGCCACCGCTTGGGGGTGATCGCCTGTGCCGCAGGTCTGCTGCTGACCGCCTGCAAGGGCGCGACCACGGCGCCAACGACGTCATCGGGTGCCTGCGCGTCGTCGGCCCCCGGGGGCGTGCTGGGCGGCGACTGCAACACCAGGACCCCGCCGCTGCGGGTCACCGGCGCTGGCGCCAACTCGATCCAACCCTTCTACACACAGGTCTTCTACTACTACCACCAGGCAAACGCCGGCGTCTCCGTCGACTACTCGCCGGTGGGGAGCAGCGTCGGCGTCACGGACATCCAGCAGAACACCGTCCAGTTCGGCCAGTCGGAGATTCCCATCGCGTCACCCGCGACCGGCACCGCCGGGACGATCCTCCAGATCCCTGTGGACCTCGGCGGCGTGGCCATCAGCTACAACATCCCGGGCATCGGCACAGGGCTGAAGCTCGACGGCCCCACCCTGGCCGGCATCTACACGGGCACCATCACGAACTGGGACGACGCGGCGATCGCCGCCCTCAACGGCGGCACCAAGCTCCCCCACCTCGGCATCGTGGCGGTCCACCGGGCCGACTCCTCCGGGCCCGGCTACGACCTGGACCAGTACCTCATCGCCACCGGCGGCACCGCCTGGACCTCCAAGGCGGGGACCAAGGCGGCCACGCGCTGGCCGGTCGCCAGCATCGGCGTGGGCCAGCAACTCAACACCGGTGTGGCGAGCTACGTCCAGCAGACCCAGGGAGCAATCGGGTACGTCGAGTACGCCTTCGCCCTGAAGAGCAAGTTCAACAACGTGGCCCTCAAGAACGCCTCGGGAGCCTTCGTCGCCCCGACGCTGGACGCCATCGCCGCCGGTGCCCAGGCGTCCAACCTCAGCGCTTCGAACTTCAACATCGTGAACGGCGGGGGGGCCGCGGCGTACCCGCTCGCCAACTTCAGTTGGGCGCTGCTCTACCAGAAGCAGGCGTCGAACGACCTGGGCATCGTGCTCGGCAAGCTGTTCGACTGGGTGACGACGACCGGCCAGAAGCAGGCGACGCCGCTCGGCTACGCGCCGATGCCCGCCAACGCCGTCACCCTCGCGCACACGACCCTGCTCAGCCTCCAGACCTCGAGTGGCCAGCCTCTTTTCAGCTAGTCCCGTGACCGCCGGGGGCCTGAAGGCCCCGGCCGGCCCGTGAAGGTCTTCGACCAGGGCGGCGAGGCCGTCGCCGCCCCCGCGCTGCTCGAGGAGGTGCCTCCCGAGCACCGTGTCCCCGTGGCCGGGGTACGCGAGGCCATCGCCCGCCACCGTGCCCGGCGCGGCGGCGGCACCTATACGGCGTTGCGCTGGCTCGGGGCCTCGGTGTTTGTCGCGGTGCTCCTGGCGCTGGTCGTCACGCTGGTCTCGGGATCCAGCGAGGCGTTCCGCCATTCCGGGCTCTCCTTCCTGTGGTCGGGGACGTGGGACGACAACCGGAAGGTCTACGGGGCGGGCATCTTCGTCGTCGGCACGCTGGTCACCACCTTCGTGGCGCTCCTGCTGGCGGTCCCGATCGGGGTCGGCAGCGCCGCCTACCTCTCGGAGATGGCGCCGTGCCGGCTCGCCCAGCCGCTGTCCGTGCTGATCGACCTCATCGCGGCAGTGCCGAGCATCGTGGTCGGCCTCTGGGGCCTCCTCGTGCTCGTCCCCCTGTTCGAGCACCACGTGGAGCCATGGCTGTCGCGGCTGCCCCTGCTCGGCCACCTGGTCTTCGCCGGCGCTCCGCTCGGGTCCAGCCTGCTGCTGGCGAGCGTCGTGCTCGCGGTGATGATCCTCCCGACGGTCGTCGCCCTGTCGCGCACCGCGCTCTCGGGCGTGCCGGTGGCCGACCGGGAAGCGGCCCGGGCGCTCGGGGCGACCCGCTGGCAGGTGACCAGCCGGGCCGTGGTCCCCAGCGCCCGGTCCGGTATCGAGGCCGCCGTCACTCTGGCGATGGGCCGTGCGCTGGGCGAGACCATCGCCGTGGCCATGGTGGTCGGCAACCGCGTCGCCATGCCCCACGGGCTGTCAACCACCCTGCTGGCGCCCGGCGCAACCCTTGGGTCCGCCATCATCACGACGTTCGGCGAGGCGACCCCCGGACTGCAGCGCAGCGCCGTCATCGCCGTCGTGGTCTACCTGCTGGCGATCAGCGTGGCGGTGAACGCCGCCGGGCAGATCCTGCTCCGCCGGCGCCAGCGGCAGCGCAGCGCCCGGGTGGCGGCGTGACGACGCTCCGGACCACCGACACCGGCGACGTCGTCGTCGAGGAACTGCTGCCGGCCGAGGTCCTGCCGGAGCACCTGGCGTCCGGCGCCGCTGCCCGCCGTGCCGCCATCCGGCAGGCCGCAGGCCGGACCCTCGGCCGCCGGCGCACCGCCACCCGCGCGTCCCACGTGCTCTGCGCCCTCTCGGTGGGCATCTGCCTGGTGCCGCTGGTGGCGCTGCTGGCGTACACGACCGCGCGCGGGATCCATGCGATCAACCTCGGCTTCTTCGTCCACGACCCCACGCCGCCGGGCATCCCCGGCGGCGGCATCCGCAACGCCATCGCCGGGTCGGTGCTCATCGTCGGCCTGGGGGCCCTGATGGCCATCCCGATCGGCATCGTGGCGGCGCTGTTCCTCTTGGAACGCAGGGGGCGCGTCGCCACGATCGTGCGGTTTGGTGCGGACGTGCTGACGGGGGTCCCCTCGATCGCCATGGGGATCTTCGCCTACGCCCTGCTGGTGGAGCCGCTCGGTCATTTCTCGGCGCTGGCCGGGTGCTTCGCCCTCGCCGTGCTGATGCTGCCAATCGTGATCCGGGCGAGTGAGTCCGCCATGGCCTCCGTCCCCGTCGACCTGCGGGAGGCGGCCCTTGCCCTGGGCGCCCGGCGGTCCCGGGTCGCCAGATCAGTGGTACTGCGGGGAGCGATGGCCGGCCTCGTCACCGGCAGCCTGCTGGCCATCGCCCGCGCGGTCGGCGAGACGGCGCCGCTGTTGTTCACCACCAGCAGCGATCTCTTTAACCTCTCGCCGCTGCAGCCGACCGGATCGCTGCCCCTGACGATCTACGCCAACGGGACCCAGGCGTTCCCCGAGGCCCAGCAGATCGCCTGGGGCACTGCCTTCACGCTGCTGGTGCTCGTGCTGCTATTGAGCATCGCAGCCCGTATTGTGGCGGGACGCCTGGCCCGAGGATCCCGATGAGCCGAACCCAGGATCACGTGGAGGAGCACGCTGCGACGAGTCAGGACACCGTGACCAACGAACCGGAGGTGGAGCAGGTCGACGCGCCCGTGCCCGCTTCAAGCGGCCCCCGCAAGCTCTCGGACCCACTGCCCGACACCGGCAACGCCGTCACCCTGGAGGGGGTCGGGGTCTCCTTCGGGAACCACCAGGTGGTGCGGGACGTGACG
>DASPZW010000407.1:0-11255 GCA_035636055.1 Actinomycetota bacterium | reverse complement strand
TGATCGTCGACATGGCGGCCGGGCAGGGCGGCAACGTGGAGCTCTCGCAGCCCGACCAGGAGGTGCTCGTGGGTGGCGTCACCATCGACGGACCGACGAACCTGCCGTCCACGGTCCCCGTGCACGCCAGCATGACCTACGCCAAGAACCTCACCGCCTTCCTCACGAACATGTACAACGTCAAGGAGAAAGTCCTCAAGATCGACACCGAGGACGAGATCGTCCGGGAGAGCCTCCTGGCGCGCGGCGGTGAGGTGACCAACGCCCGGGTCCGCCAGGCCCTCGGATTGACCGACCCCGTCCAGGAGCCGCCCCCGACGGCAGCGCCCGCCGCCCCCGCCGAGCCCGCCGCCGCTGCCGTTCCCGGAGCGCAGGGGGGTTCGGGGGGAGTAGCAGCCCCCTAAGGATCAGGAAGGGCACGCTAGAGGCTGCGATCCCCCCGAAGAAAGGACGCCTGATGTCGAACTCGCTGACGATCTACATCTTCATCTTCATGCTGGCGACGTTCATCGGCCTGGAGGTCATCAAGCGGGTGAGCCCGTTGCTGCACACGCCGCTGATGTCGTTGACCAACGCCATCTCGGCGATCTCGCTCGTCGGCTCGATCGAACTGACTGGCACCCACTACCACGATCACCTGGCCGTGACGCTGGGCACGATCGCCATCACCGCCTCGTTCGCCAACGTCGTCGGCGGTTTCGTCATCACCGACCGGATGCTGAAGATGTTCAAGAAGCGTGAGCCCGTGAAGGCCCCGGCGAAAACGGGGGGTGCTGCATGAGCATCGAGACCTTCCAGCAGTACACCTACATCATCGCTGCGGCGTGCTTCATCCTGTCGCTCAAGTGGCTGTCGAGGCCCACCACGGCCCGCCGGGGCGTGACCATCGGTGAGATCGGGATGGGCATCGCCATCCTCGGCGCCCTGCTCACCAAGGGCATGACCTACAACTGGATCATCGTCGGCCTCGTAATCGGGGCGTTGATCGGCCTGCCGCTGGCGATCTTCATGCCGATGAAGGACGTCCCCCAGCGGACCGCCCTGTCCCACTCCTTCGGCGGCCTCGCCGCAGCCGTGGTCGGCACCGCCGAGTTCTACCTGCACGCCAAGGCCGGCACCGTCCCCCTCACCCACTTCGAGATGGGCGCCCTCGTCATGGAGGTGCTGCTCGGCTACCTGACCTTCACTGGGAGCCTCATGGCGTTCGGCAAGCTCCAGGAGCTGCTGCCGAGCCGGCCGATGGTCTACAAGGGCCAGAACGCCGTCAACCTCACCCTCTTCGCCATCGCGATCGGCTGCGGCGTCTACCTCGTCGCCGATCCCTCGAAGACCGTTCTGTTCCCGGTCCTGGCCGGGCTCTCGCTCCTGTTCGGGGTGCTGCTCATCATCCCGATCGGCGGCGCCGACATGCCGACGGTGATCTCGCTGCTCAACTCCTACGCGGGCCTGTCGGCCTCTGCCATGGGGTTCGTGCTCAACAACCCGCTGCTGATCGTCGCCGGTGCCCTCGACGGGTCGTCGGGCCTCATCCTGTCGATCATCATGTGCAAGGCCATGAACCGTTCGTTCACCAACGTGCTGTTCGGTGGCTTTGGCCAGGTGGCGCACGTGGCCGGGGCCAAGGAGCAGCGCCCGCACCGCAGCGCCTCGGCGGAGGAGGCGGCCTCGATCCTGGAGGCGGCGTCCCGGGTGGTCATCGTGCCGGGCTACGGCATGGCGGTCGCCCAGGCCCAGCACAAGGTGCGGGAGCTGTACGACTCACTCACGAAGTCCGGCATCGACGTGAGGTTCGCCATCCACCCCGTCGCCGGCCGGATGCCGGGCCACATGAACGTGCTGCTCGCCGAGGCGGACATCCCCTACGACCGCCTGATCGAGATGGACGAGATCAACCCGGAGTTCGCCCAGACCGACGTCGTCGTCATCATCGGGGCGAACGACGTCACCAACCCGTCGGCCAAGACCGACAAGACGTCGCCGATCTACGGCATGCCGATCCTCGACGTGGACAAGGCCGCGACCGTGATGGTGATCAAGCGTTCGATGAGCCCGGGCTTCGCCGGGATCGACAACGACCTCTACTACATGGACAAGACGATGATGCTCTTCGGCGACGCCAAGGCGTTCACCGGCGAGCTGGTGAAGGAGCTGGCAGCCGCCAAAGCGGGGGTCTGAGCGGGGCCGAAGGCGGGCGGCCGCCGAACGTTGAGCCAAAACCCCTCATTCTGCACGTTTTGGCTCAACATTGGTGTGGCTTGCGAGCCGGCGAGGAACCAGACTTCCTGCCAAAAGCCCTAGGCTCCGGGGCGTAGAGGTGTGGTAGAAAAGGGCTGTTATACGTACCAAAACTTCCACACCTTTTGAGCATGTGACCTACCAGGGTGGTCGACGTGCTCGCACCCGTGCGGGCTGACCTCGATCCCGCCACTCTCCGTAGGAACGATGGCGGTCTCTAGGCGCACCCTTCGGAAGGAACTGAGATTTCCGGCACGGCACCGATGAGTTCCGGGGCGCCGGAGCATCTAAGTGGGTGACAAGGTTGCCCATTCGAAAGGAGCCTCCCGTGCCAGAGCGTGAATCCCTCGTCGGTGCCCCCTGCTGGATCGACCTGTTCACGTCCGACCCCGACAAGAGCCGGTCCTTCTACGGCGAGCTGTTCGGCTGGACCTCCGAAGACGCCGGCGAGGCGTACGGCGGCTACATCAACTTCAGCAAGGACGGCCTCAGGGTCGCCGGCTGCATGCGCAACGACGGCCAGTCGGGCATGCCCGACGTCTGGTCCGTGTACCTCGCCACCGACGACGCCAAGGGGGCGACCGACGCCGCGGCCGCCAACGGCGGCCAGGTGATCCTGCCCGCGATGGACGTCATGGAGCTTGGCGTCATGGCGATGGTGGCGGACCCGGGTGGGGCGGCGGTCGGCATCTGGCAGCCCGGACTGCACAGTGGGTTCGACATCCAGGGCGAGCCCGGAACGCCCGCTTGGTTCGAGCTGCACACCCGGGACTACGACGCGTCCGTCGAGTTCTACCGGCAGGTGTTCCACTGGGACACCCACGTCGCCGCCGACACCCCGGGGTTCCGCTACACCACCCTCGGCGAGGGCGAGGGTGGGGCCGCCGGCATCATGGACGCAACCGGCTTCCTCCCGGAGGGGGTCCCGGCGCACTGGTTGATCTACTTCCGTGTGGAAGACGCAGATGCCGCCCTGGCCAAGGCGGTGGAGCTCGGCGGAACGATCACCCAGCCCGCCGAGGACACGCCGTACGGCCGCCTGGCCCAGGTCTCGGACCCCACGGGGGCCACCTTCAAGCTCATGCAGGCGCCCGCTTCCTGAACCACGGCGGGGAGCGGAAGCGCCTTTAGACCATCTCCACCAGGCGGCGGAGGATGTGGTACTGGCTCGCCTGGGCTTCCTGGATGCGGGGGATGTACTCGAAGTCGATGGTGATGGCGTGGTCGACAAGGCCGCGGGCGACCATCGGGCCCCCGCCGTAGCCGGCGAGGCCGAAGCAGACCATCTTGCGCCGGCGGGCCTCCTCGAGGGCTGCCAGCACGTTGCGGGACCCGCCGGACGTCGAGATGGCGAAGGCCACGTCCCCCGGCTTGCCGAAGGCGATGACCTGGCGGGAGTAGACGTTGTCGAAGCCGACGTCGTTGCCGACTGCCGTGATGACCGCCTCCTCGTTCGTGAGCGAGAGGGCCGGACGCGGGCGTAGGCCCCGGGGCGGGGCCATGAGGTCGGTCACGAAGTCCTGGGCATCGGTCGCCGAGCCGCCGTTGCCGAAGGCCAGCACCTTGCCACCCGCGGCGAAGCGCTCCGACAGCACCCGGGCGGCGGCCGTCAGGTGGGCGGGATCGGCCGTGGCCCCCGCGCCCCGGATGTCGATCACGTCCTGCGCCTTCTGGAGAATCGAGCCCTGGATCTCCCGCAGGACCTCGTCGAGGTTGGTCTCCGCCTCCGCGAGGAAGGGGTAGAGGAAGCTGGAGGCACCGGAGTCCTGCACCGGCCCGGCGTGGCGACCCTTGAGGAGGCCCTTGTGCTCGAAGAAGACGTGGACCAGTTCCCAGAGCATGTGGTAGCCGGTCTCGTGCACCTCCTGCACGACGAACGGGTCGCGGTCGGTGCAGGTGAACAGCCAGTCGGCCCCCCAGGACGGCGCCTGGGAGCTCGGCCCGGTCAGGGCGATGGTCTGCATCCCCTTGGCGGCCGCCTGCTTGATCCCGGCGGCGACAGCCGGCTCGGAGGGGTCGTCGGGCGACAGCGAGAGCCCGATGGCGATGTCCTCTGGCTCACCGAGGGCGTCGATCTGGCGGGCGAAGGCCGAAGCGCCGTCCTCGGCGTTCAGGCCGAGTGCGGTTGGACCGTCGTTCGGCAGGGCGATGGCCGGCAGGGCCCGCTTGCCCACGATGACGGGGTGCACGAACTCGACGGAGATGTGCGAGGCGTCCGTCGCTGCGGCCCCCATGCCGAATGCCAGGATGCGGCCCCCCCGGGCGAAGCGCTCCGCCATCGCGTGGCACGCCCGGGCCAGGCGTGGGGCCTCGGTAGCGAAGTGGGAATGGACGACCTCCTCCCGGCGCTGGTACTCCTCACGAACAAAGTCTTCGAGCTTGTCCACGCTGGTCCTCCCCACCCCCACGATAGCTCCCGGACCGCAGCAGCGCCGCCCCCCGGCTGGGGGGGTCGGCGGTAGCCTCAAAGAACCAGACCGAATCACCCGTTCGGCCCATATGCCGATTCCCCTGCGCACCGGATAATCAGTGAAGGCACACGTCCCGATCACGTACTCGAGGAGACATGGCATGCGACGCCGTCTGGAAGCCCTGCTGATCCTTACCGCGCTCAGCGTCGCGGGGGTTCTCACCTTCGCCGGCTCCGCTCCGGCGCAAGGCCCTCCCGGCCAGGCCCAGGGGGGCCTGAGCCACCGGCCCGTGTGCCCCGTGTCGCCGCCCGGCACCGCCGGATGCAACTCCGAGATCGTCACGGACGGCTCCGGCGCTCCCCTGGCGTCGACCTCCTACTCGTCCGGCTACCAGCCCTCCGACCTGGCGAGCGCCTACAACTACACCCTGCCGGCGTCCGGTTCGGCCTGGGTCGGCAACGGCCAGACCGTCGCGATCGTCGACGCCTACCGCAACCCGAACGCCGCAAGCGACCTCGCCGCCTACCGGGCCCAGTTCGGCCTCCCGCCATGCACCGTGGCCAACGGGTGCTTCCAGGAGGTCAACCAGACTGGGGCCGCCTCGCCGCTGCCCGCCGGCAACACCGGATGGGGCCAGGAGATCTCGCTCGACCTCGACATGGTCTCGGCGGTGTGCCCGATGTGCAGGATCCTGCTGGTGGACGGCAACTCGACGAGCCTGACCGACCTGGGCACGTCGGTGAACACAGCCGCGAGCCTGCACGTCAACGCCATCTCCAACAGCTACGGCACCAGCGGAGAGTTCAGCTCCGAGGGCTCGTACGGGGACAGCTACTACAACAATCACCCGGGCATCGCCATCACGGCCAGCGCCGGCGACTCCGGGTACGGCGTTGAGTTCCCCGCCGTCTCGAAGAACGTGACCGCGGTCGGGGGCACCTCCCTCTCGCACGCGGGCAACGCCCGCGGATGGAGCGAGACCGTGTGGAGCGGCACCGGCAGCGGCTGCAGCGGCTACATCGGCCAGGAGACCTGGCAGGCTGCGGTCCTCAGCACGCAGGACAAAGCCGCCTGCTCGCACCGGATCGTCGGCGATGTCGCCGCCGTGGCGGACCCGAACACCGGAGTCGCCGTCTACGACAGCTACGGATCGTCTGGCGGGGCCAACTGGTTCGTTTTCGGCGGCACGAGCGTCGCCTCCCCCATCATCGCCTCGTTCTACGCCCTCGCCAACGCCGCGTCGAACACGACCTCATCGGTCCCTACCTCGTACATGTATTCGCACTCGAGCTCGCTGAACGACGTGACCAGCGGCAGCAACGGCCGCTGCACCAGCAGGCACAGCACCGCCTCCGCCTTCCTGTGCACAGCCCGCGCCGGTTACGACGCTACCACCGGCATGGGCACGCCGAACGGGCTGGGCGCCTTCTAGTAAGGGTCGGGTTGGTGCCCGCGGTCAGGAGGTCCCCGCAGCGCGCTTGAGCACGACGCCGGCGAGGACCTGGATGAACCTGGGATCGTCGTTGGGCGAGGCGGTTCGGCGCAACTCGATGCCGAGCTCCGCCGCCTGGTCGACGCACTCGACGTCGATGTCGAAGAGCACCTCCAGGTGGTCGGCCACAAAGCCGATCGGGGCGACGACGGCCCGCGTGCCGCCCGCAGCCGCGAACGTCTCCAGGCTGGTCAGGACGTCCGGGCCGAGCCACGGCTCCCCGGTGTGGCTCTGGCTCTGGAAGGCAAACTCCCAATTCGGGACGCCGGCCGCGGCGGCGATGAGCCCGGAGGACTCGAGGAGCTGCTTCTTGTAGGGGTCGCCCTCCGCCAGGATCCGCTCGGGGAGGCTGTGGGCGGAGAAGAACACCCGCGTGCCGGGGTCCGCGGGGTCCCAGTCCCCGAGGGCGGCGCGCAGGTTCTCGGCGGCGAAGGTGACGAAGCCTGGGTCGTCGTACCAGTACGGGATCATGTCCACGGCGAACGTGGCCCCGGTCGCCGCCTGGGCGGCCAGGAGCCGCTGCTCGTAGCCGCCGATGCTCATCTTCGAGAAATGGGGGGCGAGCACGAGCCCGATCACCTCTCCTACTTCATTGGGCCCTTCGGCGACGATGCCGTCGACCGCCTCCCCGACGAAGGGGTGCCAGTGCTTCATGCCCACATAGGTGCGGAACCTGCCGGGAGCTGCCCCGTCGAGGGCAACCTGCAGCGCCTCGGCCTGGCGCCGGGTGATCTCGGGGAGCGGCGACAGGCCCCCGATGGCCTCGTAGCGCCGCAGAAGGTCGGCCAGCGCCTCCGGCGAGGGCCGCCGGCCGCCCCGGATGTCGGTGTAGTAGTCCTCCACCTCGTCGAGGGCGCGGGGGCCGCCGTAGGCCATGCAGAGCACGGCGGTGGTCATCGCCGCCCTCCCTGGATCTCCCCTGGGTCCTGGATCTCCCCTGGGTCGAAGGCGTGCACCGTGTCCACCAGCAGCTTCAGGTTGTCGAGCGGCGAGTCGGGCAGGACGCCGTGGCCGAGGTTGAAGATGTGGCCCGGCCGGCCGCCCGCGGCCCGCAGCACGGCCTCGGTCCGCTCGACGACCATCTCGGGCGGGCCGAGCAGGGCGGCGGGCTCGAGGTTGCCCTGGACGGCCCGGTCCCACCCGATCCGCTCCCAGGCGGCGTCGAGGGGGATCCGCCAGTCGACCCCCACGACGTCGGGTCCCATGCCCTCGGCGCCGGGGGTGGCCATGGCCTCGAGGAGGGTCGCGGTGGTGGTCCCAAAGTGGATCCGCGGGATGCCGAACCCGGCGGTGGCTTCGAAGATGGCGGCGGTGTGGGGCGCCACGTACTCGGCGTAGTCCCGCGGGGCCAGGGCGCCGACCCAGCTATCGAAGAGCTGCACGGCCTGGATGCCAGCCGCAAGTTGCTCGGTCAGGTAGTCGATCACCATGGCGGTGAGCCGCTCCATGAGCTTGTGCCAGGTGCCGGGGTCCGTGAACATCAGGGCCTTGGTCCTGGCAAAGTCCCGGCTCGGCTTGCCCTCGATCAGGTAGCTGGCGAGCGTGAACGGTGCCCCCGAGAACCCGATGAGCGGCACGACGCCGTCCAGCTCCCGCCGGACGATCCTGATGGCCTCGAGCACGGTCGGCACCGACTCCAACGCCCTGGGCGTGGTCATGGCATCCACCTGCGTGGCGGAGCGGATTGGCTCCGCCACGACCGGGCCGAGATCTTCAACCAACTCGAACCGGACGCCGAGGCCGGCGAGGGGCAGCATGATGTCGGCGAACATGATGGCCGCGTCGACATCGAGGACCCGGATCGGCATGAGGGTGACCTCGGCGCACAGATCGGGCTGGCGTGTGATCTCGACCAGACCGTGGCGCCGCCGGAGCTCCCGGTAGGCGGGCAGCGAGCGGCCCGCCTGCCGCATCATCCACACCGGGGTGGCGTCGACCGGTCGCCGGGCGCACGCGGCGAGGAAGCGCCCGGCACGCGGCGAGCCAGGCCCAGAAGGGCGGGGCTCGGAAGTGGACAGCAGCGATTCGGCAGGCACGAGGCCCCACGATACCAGCGGTACCGGTCAAGCCTGTGACCGCGACGAGGTCGACATCGTCCAGTTTCCCGTTGGGTCTGACTCTTCTTTGAGTATAAAGTGGCGTAGAGCAGCGCTTTATACTCAAACAATTCGAGTGGGGTCCACCGCCTCGGGGTCTACTGGGCCTTCATCAGCAGCGCGATGGACGAGAAGGTTTCCTCCGGGCCGTGCGCCGTGGTGGTCGGGATGAGGGAGGGGAACGGCGTTCAGGCGGCTCCGCCGGCGCTGCGGTGGGCGTAGTCCGCCAGGATGTCGAGCCAGCGGAGCAGGGCGCCGCAGGAGGGGCAAACGGAGGCGTCCCGATCCACGTCGATGAAGCCGATGCCCCGGGGGGCCAGCTCGCTCCGGAGCCGCTCCACCAGAATCTCCGGGGGCGCCTCGTCCAAGCCCTCGAGCAGGCCTTCGTCCTCCATCCACTCGGCGAGACCGAGAGCCTGGGTGGCTTGGTTGAGACGGTCGGCGATCGTCGCCACAAGCTCGGCAGGGATCCAGAACTGAACCTCTTGCCCGCAGCGATGGCGGATGCCCAGCATGATGGCTCGGCCGGTATCGGGCATGTCCCCTCGGTCCGTGGATTCGTCCTTGGATTCTCTTGGGAGCCAACCTACCCCCCTCCCGTCGTTCTCACACGCAGTCCCATACAGGAAATCAGCCGCGAGTGCGGAACCTCAGAAGTCCCGGCGGCCTTCGAAGTGATCGACCACCCCCGGCCTGACGGACTCGTACAGGGCGACGCGGTGGCCGCCGGGGCCCTGGAACGAACAGCACGGCCCCTGGGGAATCTCGAAGCTCCTCACATTCTCCCAACCCCGTCCCTCCATCTCCGCCAGTGCAGCCTCCAGGTTTCCCACCCGGTAGACATAGATGGGGCGGTCGCCCTCGAGGTGGTCCGTCAGCAGGACGTGGGGCGGTCCCGCCGTGAGCTCCACCATCGCGACGCGCGCTCCCATCGCTTCGATGGCGAAGACGACCCGGCCCCCGAGGACCTCCGTGAACCAGCGGGCGTCCGCAGCCACGTCGGCGCTGGGCGTGTAGAGGAATTCGAGCTGATCGAACGGTGGAGGCATCCCGGCGACAGCCTCGCGCCTTCCTCCCTGCGCCGGGAGGTGCCACCTGCTCAGGGCACGTCGGAGGGCGACAGGTTGGGTGGCGACGTGACGGTGACGGGGGCCGCGGCGCGGTTGCCTGCGTCGTCGAGGACGGGCCGGTCCAGGGTGACCTTAACCACCTGCCCGGCAGCGGGGGCCTGGGTCAGCGCCAGGTCCACGACCCCATCGGTGGCACCCTCGCAGGTCGCCACGACCAGCGTGGACGGCGCTCCGTCGACCGTCACCGAGAAGTTGCCCACGTTGACGCTGGAGCAGGCGATGGGCTTGCTGAGGAGCACGGCGACGACGCCGGAGCCCGGCGCCGCTATCGCCGCCTTCAGCGCGGGCGGTGAGGAGTCGACGACAACGGTCTGGGTCGCTTCCGCCGAGGTGGCGCCGCCGTTGTCGACCGAGCGCAGCACGAGGGTGTGCGGCCCGTCGGCGAGGCGTCCCGGCCGGTAGGCCCACGAGACCGGGGCCGCCGCCGCACCAGGACCGGAGCCGGAGCATCCGGTGCAGTCAACCCCCGCCGGGTTGAACGACCCCCCGTCGACCCTCGCCTCGACCCGGGCGACGGATCCGTCGGGGTCGGTGGCCGAGCCCTGGAACGAGGGGCGGGGGTCGGAGGTGAACACCGGTTCGGCAGCGGCGTCGGTGACCGCCAACGTCGGTGCGGCATTGGAGGCGGTGGCGCCTACCAGGCGGCCGGCGAGGTGGTTGCCGGCCTCGTCGGTGACCGCTGCGCCAACCGTGACGAGCACCTGGTCGCCGCCGCGCGCCGGCGTGTCGAGCGTGACGGCGATGGTGTCGCTGCGGCTGCCGCTGCAGGACAGCCCGGTGACGAGCGCCCGGCGGCCGCCCAGCGTGGCCGTGAAGTCGGGCGGGTTGAGGGTCGAGCACAGCAGCGGCTTCGAGAACGTCGCGGTCCCCGTCGGGGAGCCCCCATCCCACCGGAGGCCCGTGGGCGTCGGGGCCACCGTGTCGACCGTGACGGTGCGGGTGACGGCCGGGGACGTCGCCGACGCGTTGTCCGCGGCCTGGAAGGCGAAGCTGTGGGGCCCGTCGGCCAGGCGAAGCGGCGACCGCCAGGCCCAGGAAACGGGACCGCCGATGGGCGCCCCGGTGAAGCAGCCCACACAGGAGTTGAGGGAGACGCCCGTCCCGCTGAACGGGGAACCATCCACGCTGACCTGGACGGAGGCGATGTTCCCGTCGGGATCGGTGGCCGACCCGGACAGCGTGGGTTGGGCGTTCGCGGTGAGCGCCCCGTCGGGTGTCCCGCCCGTCACCGACAGGGCGGGGGCGGCGTTGGTGGCAGCGACGCTCACGGCCCGAGGGTCGCCCACGTTGTTGCCGGCCAGGTCGGTAGGGCCGCCGGAGAAGGAAGCGATCGTCACGACCACCTGGTCGCCGCCCCGGGGTGGGGTGGCGAGCGTCAGGCGGACCCCCGCGGCGGTGGGTCCGTCGCAGGCGATCCCCGTCACGGCAAGGAAGCGGCCCCGGGCGACCACCTGGAAGTGGGCGGGGGCGAGGCTCGAGCACACCAGGGGCTTGGAGAACGTGACGTTCAACGACGGGCTGCCCCCGGTGGCCGTGACCGCCGTCGGCTTCGGCGGCACCGTGTCGATCGTCACGGTCCGGGTAACCGGCGCCGATGCGGCAGTTGCGTTGTCGACGGCCCGCAGGGCGACGGTGTGGGGGCCGTCGGCCAGCCGCTGCGGCGCCCGCCACGTCCAGGAGACCGGCCCGGCGACGGGAGCGCCGTTGTAGCAGCCCTGACAGGAGATGCCGTCCCCGCTAAAGGGCGATCCGTCCACGCTCGCCTCGACCGACGTGACGTTGCCGTCGGGGTCGGCGGCCGACCCGGAGAAGGTGGGCTGGGCGATGGCGGTCAGGGTCCCGTCGGCCATCCCGCCGGTGACGGCCATCCCGGGGGCGTCGTTGGAGGCGG
>DASPZW010000406.1:0-3737 GCA_035636055.1 Actinomycetota bacterium | reverse complement strand
GGGCCAGGACGAGCTTGTCTTCGACGGGCAGTCGTGCGCCGTCGGGCCCGGGGGCACGCTGCTCGCCCGGGCCCCCCAGTTCGCCGGGGACCTGCTCGTCTACGACCTGGAGACCGGCGGACCGGTGGCGCGGGAGATGGGCTCGGCCGAGGAGGTGTACGCCGCCCTCGTCATGGGCGTCCGGGACTACTTCACGAAGAACGGCTTCCGCGGGGCCTGCCTCGGCCTTTCCGGGGGCATCGATTCCTCGCTCACCGCCGCCGTCGCCGCCGATGCCCTCGGCTCCGCCAACGTCCTGGGGGTGCTGATGCCGAGCGAGTTCACCAGCAGCGAGAGCCTGACGGGCGCGGAGCGGCTTGCCCGCGCCCTCGACATCGCCACCGTCACGCTCCCGATCCACGACGCCTACGAGGCCATGGGCAAGACGCTCGACCCGGTGTTCGCCGGCACCGGGCACGGCCTGGCCGAGGAGAACCTCCAGTCCCGGATCCGGGGCAACCTGCTGATGGCCATCTCGAACAAGACCGGGCGCCTCGTGCTCTCCACCGGCAACAAGTCGGAGATGTCGACGGGCTACGCGACGCTCTACGGCGACATGGCCGGAGGCTTCGCCGTGCTGAAGGACGTCCCCAAGATGCTGGTCTACGACTTGAGCCGCTGGCGCAACCTCGAGACCGAGGTCATCCCGCAGGAGGTCATCGACCGTCCCCCGACCGCGGAGCTGCGGGCGAACCAGCTCGACTCGGATTCGCTGCCGCCGTATGAGGTCCTCGACTCCGTGCTGCAGGCCTACGTCGAAGGCGACCGCAGCCCCGAGGAGATCGTGGCGGATGGCTTCCCGCCCGGCGTCGTCCGCCGGGTGGTGGACATGGTGGACCGGGCCGAGTACAAGCGCCGGCAGGCTCCGCCGGGCGTGAAGATCACCCGCCGGGCGTTCGGCCGTGACCGCCGCCCGCCCATCACCAACCGCTACCGGCCGGCTTTCTAACCCCGCCGGCAGGCTCTGGGCGGGCTCAGCGGTGGAAGGTCACACCCTTCTCCAGCGCCACGAGGATCGACGCCTTCAGTTTGCTCGCGGGCGTCCCGGCATCGGTCCACCATCCCTGGAGCGTGTCGTAGGTCATCGTGTGCTCCTGGATGTAGACATTGTTCAGATCGGTGACCTCCAACTCGCCCCGGGGCGACGGCACGAGGGTCCGGATCAGCTCGAACACCCTGTCGTCGTACATGTAGCAGCCGGTCACCACGAGGTCGGAGCGGGGGGCCTGGGGCTTCTCCTCGATCCCCAGGATCTTCCCATCGGCCACCTCGGCGACGCCGAAGCGGCGGGCGTCCTCCGGTGACACCCGCTTCAGCAGGATGCGGGCCCCCTTGCCCTGCTCGCGGAACGCCTGCACGAACGGCGTGAGGTCCTCCTGGAAGAGGTTGTCCCCGAGGATCACGACGACGGGGTGGCCGTGTACCAGGGCCTCCGCGCGGGAGAGCGCGTCGGCGATGCCCCGCTCCCCCTCCTGGAACGAATAGCTGAGGCGCACGCCGAGGTCGGAGCCGTCGCCGAGCAGCCGCTTGAACTGCGAGATGTCCTCCCCGGTCACGAGCGTGACGTCGCGGATGCCGGCCTGGGCGAGCGTGCGGATGGGGTAGAACACCATCGGCTCGTCGAACACGTCGAGCAGGTGCTTGTTGACCACCCTGGTGACCGGGTGGAAGCGGGTCCCGAGACCCCCAGCGAGCACAACCCCCTTCATGTAATCCCCCTGACGTACTCGCGGACGTACTCGAACACTGCGTCGCGCCACGGTCGGAGTGCCACCCCGAGCGCCGCTGCCTTCGTGCAGTCCAGAACGCTGTAGGCGGGACGCGGGGCGACTCGTCCCGGCGCGGACTGGCCTCGACCCGCATCGTACTCGGCGGTCGTGACGCGGCGCACCCTCGTTGCGGACCCGGCTGCGGCGAGGGCGGCCTCGGCAACGTCCGCCCACGTCCCCGGCTCCCCGCCGCCCTGGAGGTGGTACACGCCGCGGGCCTGCCGATCCAGCAGGTCGAGAATGCCGCCGGCCAGGTCGACGGCGTACGTCGGCCGGCCTCGCTGGTCGTCCACGACCGACAGCTCGTCGCGGGTCGCCGCGGCACCGAGAACCGCCCCGATGAAGTTCTTTCCCTCACCGAAGACCCACGACGTCCGGACGATGAGGTGCCGGTCCACCCCGGCGGTGGCCCGTTCCCCCTCGAGCTTCGTCACTCCGTAGACCGAGATGGGAGCGGTGTCGTGGTCCTCGGGGTAGGGCAGGGTCGCCTCGCCACCGAAGACGTAGTCAGTGGAGACGTAGACCATCGCCGCCCCGAGCACGGCCGCCGCCTCGGCAACCGCCTCCGTCCCCCCGGCGTTGACCGCCCGGGCCCCCTCGGGGTCGCTCTCGGCGGCGTCCACCGCTGTGTAGGCGCCCCCGTGGATGATGACGTCGGGGTGGATCCCGGTGATGGTGCGTACGACCGCCTCCCGGTCGGTCAGGTCGACCTCGTCGATGTCGAGCAGGACCGCCTCGGGTACCCGTGCCCCCAGCGCCCGGCCGAGCTGGCCGCGGCCGCCGGTTACGACCAGCCGGGGATGGTGCTCCACTCGAGCCTTGGGTTGTTGAGGTCGCGCCCGGAGAGGATCGGGTCCCCCATCTTCCACGGCGCCTTGAGGGTCGGGTCGTCCCAGGCAATGCCGAACTCGTCGGTGGCGTCGTAGTAGTGGGTGACCCAGTAGATGAGGTCGACGTCGGTGGTGGCGAGGAACCCGTGGGCGACGCCCGGGGGGATGTACAGCACCTGCGGCTGCTCGGCGACCAGGTCCACCGGCCGGACCGCCGGCGTGTCGGTGTGGGTGCGGAGGTCGGCCAGCATCGCCTGCGCCTCGCCGCCGATCACGTACCAGGCGTCCGCCTGTTTGCGGTGGTAGTGCAGCCCCCGCAGGACGCCCTTCGACGAGCGGGAATGGTTGGCCTGGACGAACGGGACGCCGAGCAGGTCCTCCCGGAAGATCTCCATGAACGACCCGCGGTTGTCGCCGTAGACCTGCGGGGTGCCGAGCACCGCGCCGGGGATGCCGTCGACCGGCTCCAGCTTCACCGGGCGGCTCCCGTCTCCTGCGGCGTGGCACCAGCGGCGTCCGCATAGATGGACTCGGCCTCGGTGAGGTGCGGCTCCCACCAGGCGGCGTTGTCCCGGTACCAGGAGACGGTCGCGGCCAGCTGCTCCCAGACGTCGCCGGGCCGCCAGCCGAGGGCGGTGATCCTCGAGGCATCGACGCAGTAGCGGCGGTCGTGGTCCGGCCGGTCGTAGGCCGTCATCACGATCCGGTCCTCGGGCAAACCAAGCGTCGTGACCAGCCAGCGGGCCAGGGCGACGTTCGTGATCTCGGGCTCGTGCCGCGGGCCCACGTTGTAGACGGAGCCCGGGACGCCGGCCGCCGCCGCGAGGGCGACCGCCTGGGCGAAATCGCCGGCGAACAGCCACTGCCGGACGTACATCCCGTCTCCCCACACCGGCAGCGGTTCGCCGCGCAGCGCCCGAACGATCCAGCGCGGGAATGCCTTCTCGGGGAACTGGTGGGGGCCGAAAGCGTTGGTCGGCCGGACCACCACCACGGGCAGCCGGCCGGCGAGCGAGCGGGCGAGGTCGTCGGCGAGGGCCTTCGACCGGGCGTAGGGACTGGTCGCCGGTCCCTCCCCGTCCGGCTTGTCGTCCTCGCA
>DASPZW010000405.1:0-2250 GCA_035636055.1 Actinomycetota bacterium | reverse complement strand
CCCCTCAGCGACGACCTCGCCTCGGTGGCGGAGATGGCACGCATCGTCCGTCGCCACCTCGACGACGCCGCCCGTGGCGGCCGGCACCTCCCCTGAACGACCCCGTCGGCTGGACCTCGCGGTCGCCCGTCTGGTTGGCCGCCATCGAGGTGGGCCGTCGGGACATGCAGAGCCATCGCTTCATCCCATTGCACGAGGAGCTGCCGCCGGGCAGCTCCTCGCCTATCTGGAAGGAGGTCGTATCAACATGGCTGAGTACGCAGACCTTGCAGCCGCGGTCGGCGCAGCCCTGGCCCCCAACGGCTCGGGCAGACCGCTGCGGGCACTGGCGTTTCGGGGACCGGACGTGGCGGGGCTGGTGATCCGCCGGCCTGCCGAATCCATCGCCGAGGTTGGCCGGGCCAACGCCGAGATCGCGGCGTTCTGTGCCGCGGTCGGGGCGGGGGTGGTCGCCGGCGTGAAGCGCGCCGTGATGGCCTGGCCGGGGGACCACGGCGGGCCGATGGCCGATGGGCCGGCCACCGGGTCCTGCGGTCGGCGCCTCGGCATCCTCAGCTGCCAGGGCGTCGCTTTGTCGGTGACCGTGTACGGGGGGCGGCCCGCCGAGGCCCCGCGGCACTGGCATGCCCTGGCCGATCCCCGCTGGATCGCCGTGGCGCATCTGGTTGCCGGCGACCCTGAGGCATCGTCCGCGCCTCTCGAGACCGAGGCGGGCCGGCTCCGGGAGCTGGGCCACGTGGTCTACCTCTGCCGGGGTGCGCGTCCGTCGGCGCCCCGGCCCGTCGTCGAAGGGAGCCAGGCGTGATGCGCATCGTCAAGGTCGCTGCAATGGTGGCCGGGATCGTGGTGGCCACCTTCGTGGTCCGCCAGGTCCTCGGCGCCGTGTCGGGTGGGCGCCTCTCGTGGCTGGCAAGCCCGGCCACCACCGTCGCCGCCCTCCTTCCCTTTGCGGCCCGGGTCGGCTTCCGCAGACGCGACACCCTGTGGCTGGTGGTCCCTATCGTCGGGCTGTTCTGGCTGTACCGGATGCTGTGGCGGGTCGCAAGCCTGCCGGACCGTTACTGGGAGCGGTCGAAGGACCGGCGCAGCCGCCAACCCGATTCCTCCACCCAGCCTGCAGGTGTGCCGCAGACGCTCGACCCGCCCGTCGGACAGGCACAGCCTCCCATGGGAGGAAAAGATGGCGACGAGTCGGCACCGCCGTCCTCCGGCGGGGACCTGGCGCAGCTGCGCAACCTCACGGCGGACTGGCTGGCGGCAGCGATGCAGGTCGTCGTGCCGAGACTGTTCACCGTGGCCGCCCGCCGGATCCTCCGCGCAGGGCGCACCGGCCGACCTGATGCGATCGGCGGGTCGGCCTCGGGGACCGACGACACCGCCCGGCCGCAGATCCAACCCCGGTCTGGTCGCACAGGCCACCGCCTCGATCGCAGGAGGCGACATGACCGGGGCGGTGACTGACAGGCCAGCACGGGCTCGCCAGCGACCGCGGAGGGGGGGAGCCAATGGGACGTCTGCCGGGAGATCGGACTGCCAAGCCACACCGGCAATCGACGATCCGACGAAGGGACACACCTCGACTCGACGCGAGGCGGGGAGACAGGGCTGATGCCAATCCAGGCAAGACAGCTCCGCCTTGCAACACGAGCCGGGGCCCGTCCAAAGGAGACCAGGAGATGGAGACAAACGAGATGCAGCCGGGCAAGGTCTACAGCATCACCTACGAATGCAGGGACCTCGGCCATGGTCGCGAGAGGGGCGAGGGCGAGTTCATCTGCCGGGGTACGCCCGACTGGAGCGGCAAGGTTGGCCTCGACCCGACCAACGGCGACGCTGCGCTCTACCTCTTCCCCGACGAGATCACCGGTTGCGACCCCGTCGTTGACTACGTCCCGCCGACCATCCCTGCGGGAACCATCGAAGTCTTCACGCAGCGCTGTGGCGACACCGTCTTCCTCACCCGCTCCAGGTTTCTCGCACGCCTCGTCACCCGCTTCGTCCCCACACTCGGCTACGCACCGATTGGGGAAGGCTGGGACATCACACAGATCCCGGCGGGCTGGGCCTGCACCTGCGGCGAGGCCAACTGCCCGCACATCCGCCCATGGACTGGCATGCAACCCCGATGAGTCCCTCGGCCGCGGGCTGCGTATGGATCTCAACCACGAGCCCGTCTCCACGGGGTTTGAGCACGTCGACGAATGACGGGGTTTGCAATCGGAGCGGGGGCAACGGCTGGGCCCAGTCGGC
>DASPZW010000404.1:0-4262 GCA_035636055.1 Actinomycetota bacterium | reverse complement strand
GATCGACTCGGTCGCCGGGGCGATGGCGAAGCCGATCCCCACGCCCAGGAACAGCAGCGAGGTGAAGATGTGGCCGTAGCCCGAGCCCGCGGTCGTCGTGCCCAGGTAGGCGAGCCCGAGCGCGGTGAGCCCCATGCCCATCGACACCATGGCCTTGTTGCCGATCTTCTCGACCAGCCGCCCGGCGGTCGGTGCGGCCAGCGCCATCACGAGTGCGATGGGGGCGAGGCGCAGGCCCGCCTGCAGCGGCGTGTAGCCGAGGATGAACTGCAGCTCCTGGGTCACGAAGAAGAAGGAGCCGAACAGGGCGAAGAACACGAGCATGACGCCGATGCTGGCGGCGCTGAACCTGGGGTTGCGGAAGAACTGGATCTTCAGCATGGGATGGTCGGTGTGCAGTTCCCAGGCGACGAAGGCCGCCAGCACCACGGCGGCCAGAGCGAAGGCAAGCAGGATGCGGCCATTCCCCCACCCGTAGCTCGGGACCTCGATAATCCCGTAGACGAGGGTCACCAGGCCGAGGACCGACAGCGTGGCGCCGGCGGGGTCCACCTTGGGCGAGGACGGGTCCTTGGTGTTCGGCACGATGATCCGGCCGGCGATGAGGCCGATCACCACCACCGGCACGTTGACGAGGAACACCGAACCCCACCAGAAGTGACCGAGCAGGGCACCACCCACGACCGGGCCGATGGCGATGCCGAGCCCCGACACGCCGGCCCAGATCCCGATGGCACGACCTCGCTCCTCGGGAGGGAAGACGTTGGTGAGGATCGACAGCGTGGATGGCATGATCAGTGCCCCGCCGATGCCCATGAGGGCCCGGGTGGCGGTGAGGACGTTTGCCGTGCCCGCAAACGCGGACGCCACCGAGCCGACCCCGAAGATGACCAGGCCACCTGCCAGGGCGGACCGGCGCCCGAAGCGATCGGACAGGCTTCCGGTGGTGAGGAGGAGGCTCGCGAAGACGAGGACGTAGGCGTCGACGATCCACTGGAGCTGGCTGTTGGTGGCGTGGAGGGTGCGGGAGAGGGTCGGCAGGGCGACGTTCAGGATCGTGTTGTCGATCCCGATGACGAGCAGGCTGAGGCAGAGGACCGCAAGGACCCACCAGCGCCGCTCGTAGCCTTCCGGCCGCTGCACCTGTCCAGCCGGAGCCGGTGCGCTCTTCATGCTAACCACCTCCTTTTGACAGTCACTTTCACAAGATAGTAGCCCTCAGAATCGGATGCGTCAACCCCGATCCCGCTACGACATAGGACATAGGATGTCCGCCATGGATAGCTCCGACGGCCCGCCGCAGCCCCCCTCGCCGACGTTGTCTCGCATCGAAGAACGCATCGCCGAGGTCCGGCAGCGCAAGGCGGAGGCGGAGCTTGGCGGCGGCGAGGACGCCATCGACCGCCAGAAGCAGCGGGGCAAGCTGACCGCGAGGGAACGGCTGGAGAAGCTGCTCGACCCCGGCACGTTCCACGAGACCGACATGCTGGCGAGACACCGCTCACACGGCTTCGGCATCGAAGGGAAGCGGCCGTACGGGGACGGGGTCGTCACCGGGTGGGGCACCCTCGGGGGGCGGAAGGTCTTCGTCTTCGCCCAGGACTTCACGGTCTTCGGCGGGTCGCTCGGCGAGGTACACGCCGAGAAGATCTGCAAGATCCTCGACCTGGCCCTCGAGACGGGCGCCCCGGTGATCGGGCTCAACGATTCGGGCGGCGCCCGTATCCAGGAAGGAGCGCCGTCCCTGGCCGGCTACGCCTACATCTTCGACCGCAACGTCCGAGCCTCGGGCGTCATCCCGCAGATCTCCGTCATCCTCGGTCCCTGCGCCGGCGGGGCCGTCTACTCACCGGCCATCACCGACTTCGTGTTCATGTGCGAGGACACCGCCCACATGTTCATCACCGGCCCGGAGGTGATCCGGGCGGTGACCGGCGAGGAGGTGACCCACGAGGAACTCGGGGGAGCCATGACGCACGCCACCAAGTCGGGGGTGGCCCACTTCGTCGGCACCGACGAGGAGCACACCCTGCGCATGGTGCGCTTCCTGATGTCGTTCCTCCCGTCCAACAACCTCGAGGACCCTCCCTACTTTGCGCCGAGCGACGATCCCGAGCGCCGCGAGGCCCGCCTGCGGGAGCTGCTGCCGGACACCCCGAACAAGGCATACGACATGGGGGAGCTCATCCGCCTCGTCGTCGACGACGAGGAGCTGTTCGAAGTGCACGCCCATTATGCGGGCAACATCCTCACTGGCTTCGCCCGCCTGAACGGGCACCCCGTTGGGATCGTCGCCAACCAGCCCAAGATCCTCGCCGGAACGCTCGACATCGACTCCTCCACCAAGGGGGCGCGGTTCGTCCGCTTCTGCGACGCCTTCAACATCCCGCTGATCACCTTCGTCGACGTGCCGGGCTTCCTGCCGGGGACGAACCAGGAGTACGGCGGGATCATCCGCCATGGTGCGAAGCTGCTCTACGCCTTCACCGAGGCGACGGTGCCCCGTCTGACCGTGATCGTGCGCAAGGCCTACGGGGGGGCCTACCTCGTCATGAACTCCAAGCACATCCGGGCGGACATCTCGTACGCGTGGCCCACCGCCGAGATCGCCGTGATGGGACCCGAAGGGGCGGTCAACATCATCTTCCGGCGGGAGCTCGAAAGGGCACCCGACCCCGTGGCCCGCAAGGCGGAGCTCATCGGCGAGTACCAGGCCAAATTCTCCAACCCGTTCATCGCTGCGGAGCGAGGCTACGTCGACGACGTGATCGAGCCGGAGGAGACCCGGCCCCGGCTCATCGCGGCGCTCGAGATGCTCAAGACGAAGCGGGAGACGCTGCCGCCGCGCAAGCACGGCAACATGCCGCTGTAGTGCGGCAGGTGACCGTGGCGTGAGCGAGTCCCAGGACGCCGCCGGCTTCGAGGTTTCCCACATCCGGGGCAACCCGTCGCCCGAGGAGGAGACCGCCATCCTCCTCGCCCTCGAAGCCTTTCTGGGCCGCGAGCAGCAAGGACCGGGTACGTTGGCCGGGCACGCCTGTTCGGCATGGACGCTGGCCGGCCGTCTCGCGGCCCGCCGCGGCGGGATCCTCGACGTCCGCTCGACGCTGGGCCGGAGCGCCTGGGCGGCGAGCGCCACCATCCCCTGGTCGGGCCAGGCTCACCAGGGCCGGGTGGGCCGGGGGGAGTCTCGATAGGTGCGACCTTCCGTAGACGTTTGTGCCAGACGCTAGAGACCCAGGACGTCTCGCGGGTCGATGACAAGATCGGGGAAGGCCAGGGGGGACAGCCGCCCGCCCGACACGACCTGGCCCAGTTCCCCATAGCCATCAGGACCAGGAGACCGATACGTGGCAATCTGCGCTCGGGCAAGGTCAACAATCCACAACTCGGGAACTCCAGCAACGCTGTAGAGGGATGCCTTGATACTGCGGTCGTACGCAGCAGAACTCTCGGCCACCTCGACAACGAGCAGGGCATCCTCAGGCCCCGGATGGGCCTCGGCGTAGAAGTCACGCCTGAGACGCAGCAGAGTGACGTCCGGCTGCGGCTCTGAGTGCTGTCCGAGACGGATCGGCCCCTGCACTCGCACAACGGCGAGGTCGATCACCAGGCGAGAGAACAGAGCCGTAAGCCGGTCCACGGTTGCTGCATGTCGGCTGCTGATCGGCGTCATCTCGACGACTTCGCCTTTGATGAGCTCGACGCGGTCGTCCTCGCCGAGGATACCGGTCTGGGCCATCCGGTAGTACTCCTCGACGGTGAAAAGGTGAGGCTGCGGTCGTACGGCCATATCCCCTCAACAATCGTACCGGAGCGGACAGTTCTCCGGTCCAGCCTCATAGCGGTCCGATTGTATCAGGGCATCTCTATCAGGGCTAGCACATCTGATTCCATCTTTACTTACTTCTAGCGTCAGCTTCCCGTGCTGCCGTGGAAACCCCTGACCGCGCTCGGCGCTACTGGGCCGGCGTTGCCGGCCCCATTCGCTCGTTGGGCAAGCCCGGCCTAGCCGAGGCCTAGCCGAGGCCTAGCCGCAATGCCGTTTATTTAGAGGGCCGGGTGGGCAGACCGCACTTTTGGCGTCCATTGGAACCCGTTGCAGAACATGGTCGAGGGGGGGGTTCGTGAGGCACGTTGACTGATTCCCGGACGTCGCCACTGTGCGTGGTGGCTTCCCGGCCTGAGCGACGACCCGCTGGCATTCTTTGAGTACAAAGCGTCGCTCTACGCCATTCCATACTCAAAGATAGAGTCAGGCC
>DASPZW010000403.1:0-3362 GCA_035636055.1 Actinomycetota bacterium | reverse complement strand
TCAGCCGGTTGGGCGTGGCGATCACCGCGCGGCCCCCCGGTGCGACCAGGCGGGCGCATTCCGAGGCGACCCGGTCGGGGTCGGGAACGTGCTCGATGGCGTGAAGGCAGAGCACGGCGTCGTAGGCGCCATCCCGGAAGGGCACCCGGCGGAGGTCTGCCCGGACGGTCGGCCGCTCCTGCTCCACGAGGGAGGCGTGGTTGAAGTCCAGCCCGACCGACCAGCGGTCACCGAGGAGGTGCGCGGCGTGGCCCGTCCCGCATCCCAGGTCGAGGACGCGGTGCCCGGGGGAGCCTGCCAGGAACTCGACGGCGAACAGGTAGTTGGCCGTGTGGCGCTGCCATGTGGGGTTGAAGCCGCCCTGCCGCGTGACGATACGCTCGCCACTGACCTTCAACGCGCGAACCTCCGGCAGGGCAGGGCGCCCCATCGGTTCAGGAGGTAGCGCCCCGCCATCCATGCCGTCTTGACGCCGTAGGTGGTGGCGTCCTTGAAGCCGATGGACGAGGCGTCTTCGAAGTAGCGGGTCGCGCAGGGGACCTCGGCGATCCGGAAGCCGAAGTGGACGGCCTGCATGAGCATCTCGGAGTCGAAGCTGAAACCGAGCGAGTTGCGCAGGAAGGGCACGGTGAGCAGCAGTTCCCGGGAGTAGGCCCGGTAGCCGGTGTGCATCTCGGAGAGCCGGGTGCCCAGGGCAAGGTTCTCCACGGCGGTCAGGGCACGGTTGGCGATGATCTTGGCCTTCGGCATCCCCCCCGCCTCCGCGGCCCCCGGCTCCGCCATGCGGGAGCCGAGCACCAGGTCCGCCTCGCCGTCGACGATCGGCTTGATCAGTTCCGGGATGAGCGAGGCGTCGTACTGGCCGTCGGGGTGCAGCATCACGACAACATCGGGGTCCCGCTGCAGGGCATCCAGGTAGCACGTCTTCTGGTTGCCGCCGTAGCCGACGTTGTGGGGGTGCCAGATCACCCGGATGTTCAGCCGCCGGGCGACCTCGACGGTGTCGTCGGTCGACTTGTCGTCGACGAGGATGATCTCGTCGACGACGTCACGGCTGATGGATCCCACGGTCATCTCGAGGGTCTTGGCGGCGTTCAGCGCCGGCATGACCACGACGACCCGGGGCCGGACCTCCAGGGTGGGCTCGTCGGTGAGGTCGGGGACGTGCTGCAGGACGGGGGGCGTCGTGGTCGCAGTGGTCATGGATCATCCCCTCAAAAGGATCAGGTTGCCGTCCGGGCGTGGTCCTGGCAGGCCGGATACTAGCACGGGCCCCCGCAGCCTCCGAGGATTCCGAAGGTCACTTCCTGCCGTTTTGGAGCGTCCGTTTCGTCCTCAATCCAAGCCGGAGGGTCATCTTCACCACGTCGGCGGCACCCGGGTAGCGGGCCGACAGGCTGGTCAGCCGCCGGGCGACGCCGAGGGCCGCCGGGGAGACACCCTCCGGGATCTCCTGGATCGCACCGGCCTGGGCGAGCATCCCGGCCACCTCGGCCCGGATGGCCTCGCCGCGCTCCCGGGCGGTGGTCAACGAGCGCTCCAACCTCTCGTACTGGGCGCGCAGCAGGCGCAGCTCCTCGGTCGACCCTTCGCATTCGGTGCGGAGCGTCGCGTTGAGCGCCTGCGCCGCTGCGAGGTGCCGCTCCAGGAGGTCCGACCGCCAGGTCAGCTGCTCGATCTGGCGGTGCTGCTCGTGGGCGACGAACCCGTCGGCGGCGTTCACCGGCGCGGCGAGCGCCGCCGCCAGGTGGGACTCCTCCTCGGCGACGTAGTAGCGGTTCAGCCCGTCGAAGCCGGCCGGGAGGTAGCCGGCGCCCGCCAGGATGCCCTCCCAGGCGTCATGGACCGGGACCGTCGTGCCCGGCTCCGTGGCCTGGACGACGACGACACGGGGGCGCCACCGGCTCCAGTCCGCCCCCTTGAGCACGTGGCGCTCGTGGCCCTCGACCCGGACCGCGAGGAAATCGATCGGGCCGTCGACGTGGCGCTCGCAGACCTTGGCGAGGGTCCACGCCGCCACGATCCGCTCGTTGCTCGGGAGGCCGGCGTCGTGATGGCGCTGGGCCTGCTCCTTGGACAGGGTCGACGCATGCGACGCCGGGAACTCGAAGAATGCCAGTTCACCCTCCTCGTCCGACAGGGCGACGTTGAGGTTGACGTCGCGCCGGCGCTCCGACTGGAGCATCTCGAAGGGGCGTCCGGCCGGCTCGACGTTGATCCCGCGCCAGCCCAGATCGTAGAAGTGCTTCGTGATCGAGCCCGCCACGGGCTCGCCGGCCCCCACGTCGATGTAGAAGCCGGGCTTGCCCCGCGCGAACGCCCGGTCCAGGAGCACGTCCTCGTGGTTGGCTGCGTAGGAGATCGTGGTCATGGCCGCGCAGCTCCGACCGCGCCGGACCATGCTGCCCGCTCCCGTACGTGCGGTTCCGGGTCGGTGCGCAGGGCCTCCAGCGCCTGCACCACGGCCGGGTGCGACAGGACCGCGTCCCCGGCCGAGGCCAAGGTACGGGCGAGGTGGGCCCGGCAGTGGAGGTTGGGGTGCTCGCTCTCGCTCACGATCCGGGCCGCCAGGTCCTCGAGCGTCATGCTCGGCAGCACGATCCAGCCATCGAGGCCCGGGGGCCTCCGCTTGGCCGCAAGGCACTCCGAGACGGTGTGGGGCTGGAACCCGTCCGGTTCGATCCGGGTGAGGCGCCGCTCGTCGAGCAGGTAGGTGACGTAGCCGAGGTCCCCGAACGCCGAGATCAGCTCCTGGGCGGTCGCCCCGGCCATCGCAAGGGTGTGCCCGTTGGACTCGAAGAGCACGGGCGGGGCATCCGGCCGCCCGAGCAGCTGCCGCATCCCGGCAAGGGCCTGGATCTCGCTGCCCTCCACGTCCAGTTTCACGAACGAGACGGAGTCCCACCCGATCTCGGCGAGCAGTTCGTCGACGGTCACGGCCGGCACGGCGATGGTGGCACCGGACGCCTCCCACGCGATGTGACCCCACGGGCCGTCGGAGATGAATTGCACGGTCCCGGGGGAGTCGCTCACGACCGCGTTCACGACGTGGAGGTCGTGGAACCCGTTGCGCAGGGCGGCGGACCGGAGCACCTGGGCATTGGTGGGGGAGGCCTCGACGGCCAGGACGCTGCACCCTGTCGCCGCCGCGGTCAGCGAGAACATCCCGACGTGCGCGCCCAGGTCCAGTACCCGGTCGCCGGGGCGGACGATGTCGAGCATCAGGCTCACGGGAGGTTGATGCTTGAGGTTGCCGGAGGCGAGGGTGGCGGTCACGGGGTCCGTTGCCCCCGGCTCGAGTACTGCGGTGAACGAGATGCCGTTGTCGAGTTCCACCTGGTGCGTCCCCCAGACCTGGGCGT
>DASPZW010000402.1:0-4187 GCA_035636055.1 Actinomycetota bacterium | reverse complement strand
GGGGCGTTCCCCCAGCTGCGGATGGTGGGGCTGGCCGAGTGCGGGACCCACGCCCTGGTGGACGTGGCGGTGGGTCCCTTGGCCGAGGGCGAACAGACGCTGGCCGCTCGGGTGCTGCGAGCCTTGGCCCCGGGGATGCTGCTGGCCGCCGACCGGGGCTTCTTCAGCTTCGAATTGTGGACCCAAGCTGCCCAAACAGGCGCGGAGCTGCTGTGGCGGGCCAAGGCCAACCAGAACCTGGCGGTGGAGGAGGTCCTCGAGGATGGCTCGTATCTGTCCCGGGTCTACGAGGACGCCAACGGCAATCGCCGGGGCAAGGGCGTCCCGGTCCGGGTGATCGTCTACACCATCGACGACCCCGGCCGCCCACAGGCCGAGGACCAGTACCGCCTCCTCACCACCATCTTGGCCCCCGGCACTGCCCCCGCCGACGAGCTGGCGAGACTCTACGACCAGCGCTGGGAGTTCGAGTCCCTACTCGACGAACTGAAGACGCATCAGCGTGGAGCGAGAGTGGTGTTGCGCTCCAAGCTTCCCGAGGGCGTGCTCCAGGAACTCTACGGCATGCTCTGCGTCCACTTTGCCATCCGTTGGCTGATGCATACCGTGGCCCTGGACGTGGACGAGGACCCGGATCGGCTGAGCTTCATCCATGCCCTCCGGGTGGCGCGCCGGACCACGGCATCGCTCCCGGGCTTTTCCCCCTCAGATCCTTGAGGCCTCCTTCACCCAGGCTGCCGAGGAGATCGCCTTCGGCATCCTCCCAAGGCGACCGCTACGGGCCAACCCGCGGGTCGTCAAGCGCAAGATGTCGAAGTACGCAGTAAAGCGGCCGGAGCACCGCGCCTGGCCCCAACCCACCCGGCCCTCAGAGGATGCCGTCGTGATCATCGGAGCTTAAGTTAACAGTATTGCGGCTAACCCCCTACCCGTGCGGGCTGGGGGCCGGGGACGCAGGCCGCAGGATCGGCAGGCTCTCGTGCGGACCGTATGGCGCAGTGTCCGGGGCGCCGGTTTCCGGCACGATCGTGATCGCCCGGTCGACGACGGCCCCCAACTGGTTGTAGAAGTCGACCACGTTCTGGGGCGCCTGCCACGGGCCGTCGATGTAGCAGACAGCCACCTTCATCCCAGGGGCCAGCTCGTGCAGCGGGGACGTGCTCTGCCCCTGGGCCAGGGCATCCTCCCAGGCCGCCGCCGTCCCGGCGGTGGTCTCAAACGCAGCACGGAGCGAGAAGGCGGCCGGGAGCACGTCGCCCCGGCTGCAGGATTGCTTGGCGAAGTCGGATTCGATGATCGGGCCGGCCGGCGGCGCCGAGGGCGTAGCTGCCGGAGAGGCCGGGTGGATCACGCCGCCGGTGGCCGCAGGGGTGACCGCCTTCGTGGGTGAGGGCCGGATCACCTGTGTGTACAGCCACGACAGCGCGACCAGGCACACGAAGATCACCCCGTAGACGACCATCCGCAGCGGCGACCTCGGGGGCCGAGCGGGCGCTTCGGTGCCGGTGAGGACCGACCCGGAGACGCTGGGCCGGATCAGCTCGGATCTCCTCGAAAACTCGGGCCCCCGCGCCTTCTCGCGCTCGGCGGACGCAGCTTCCTCCAGCAGAGCGTCCCGTGCGGCATCCAGTTCGACCATACGGCTCTCCGCCTCCCGACGGATCGAGTCCGTCGAACTCTCGAGGCCGTCGGCGTGGTAGATCCGTGCCATCCGGCGGTAGGCGGCCCGGACCTCGGCTGCCGTGGCTCCCTGCCGTGTGCCGAGGATTTCATGCGGATTCACGGGTGGGAGGTCCCGCCTAGCCCTTCGCTTCTGCCCAATTCGGCCCCCACGCCAGATCGACCTTCAGCGGCACCGCCAACTCGAGGACGCCCTCCATGACGCCCCGCATTTCTTCGGCGAGAACCTCTACCCCCGCCTCCGGCACCTCGAACACCAGCTCGTCGTGCACGGTGAGCACCATCCGGCCCGGCCGGCCGGCGAGGGCCTCGTCGGCCTTCACCATCGCGAGTTTGATGATGTCGGCTGCGGAACCCTGGATGGGGGCGTTGAGGGCCATCCGCTCGGCGTTGGCCCTGACGGCCGGGTTGCGGGCATTCAGGTCGGGCAGGTACCGGCGCCGGCCGAGGATCGTCGTCGTGTAGCCGTCGGCCTTGGCCTTGGCGACGACACCGTCGAGGTAGTCCCGCACCCTCGGGTAGGAGGCGAAGAAGCCCTCGATGTAGGTGCGGGCCTGGTCCATCGGGATGTGGAGCCGCTGGGCGAGCCCGTAGGCCCCCATTCCGTACGTGACGCCGAACGACACCATCTTGCCGATCGACCGCAGCTCGCCGGTCACCGACTCCACGGGGATGCCGAGGGCCTTCGAGATGGAAAGACGGTGGATGTCCTCGCCCCGCTCGAAGGCCGAGACAAGCTCGGGGTCCTCGGAGAGGTGGGCGAGCACCCGCAGCTCGATCTGGGAGTAGTCGGCGACCACGAGGAGGTGGCCGGCCTCGGGGACGAATGCCCGCCGGATCCGCTTGCCGTCCTCCGTGCGGATGGGGACGTTCTGCAGGTTTGGCGACTCCGACGAGAGGCGGCCGGTGGAGGCGACGGTCTGGTTGAACCGGCAGTGCAGCCGCCCGGTGCCGGGATCGACCAGTGGGGGCAGGGCGTCGAGGTAGGTGGACTTCAGCTTCGAGCGCTCGCGGTGGCGGAGGATGGCGTCGACGATCGGGTGCTCCTCCCGCAGCGACTCCAGCACGCTGGCGTCGGTGGAGAATCCGGTCTTCGTGCGCTTGGTCGGCTTCAGGGCGAGCTTCTCGTAGAGGATCCGGCGCAGCTGCGGCGGCGACCCGATGTTGAAGGGCTCGCCGGCGTGGCTGTAGATCTCCTGCTCGATGGTCCGCAGCTGGTCGCCGACGGTCTCCGAGAGCTCGGCGAGGTATTCGGTGTCCAGCTTGACCCCGGCGCGCTCGACGCGGGCAAGGACCGAGGCCAGGGGCAGCTCGAGGTTCACCAGCAGGTCCCAGGCCCCCCGCTCGACCAATTCCTTCTCCAGCAGGGTCGCCAGCTCGGTGACCGCGACCACCTCCGTGCCAAGCGCGAGCTCGGCGCCCGGGCCCGACGCCGGGGCGGCGTCGAGCAGCAGCTCCTGCTGGCCCTCGACCGGTGCCGCCTCCAGGCGCAGCTCGCGGCCCAGGTACTGGGCAACCAGCTCGTCGAGAGGGTACGAGCCGCGGGCGGGGTCGACCAGGTAGGCGGCGATCTCGGTGTCCATGGCGATGCCCGCCGGCTCGATGCCCGCCGCCGACAGGCGAAGGAGGGCGTCCTTGGCCGCATGGGTCACCAGGCGCGCCGATCCGACGGGCTCCCGGATGGCCGCCCACACCGCCTCGGGATCGCCCAGCTTCTCCAGGCGGGCCACCCGTGCCCCTACCCTCCCTGCCGTCACTGACGCACCCACGGCGAACGCCATGGACGTGGGGGCATCCCGGGGCCGGGACTGCTCCCCCGCCAGGCGCAGCGTCAGCACGCCGCCTCGGGCCGCTTCGGCGACAGCCTCCCGGAGTTCGTCGAGGTCGGACACCTCGGCGGCCTCCGCCGACAGCCCGCCCTGGGGGGCGGCCGTCGGGAGGTCGGTGCTGAGGCGCTCGTACAGGCTCTTGAACTCGAGGGAGTCGAAGAGGCGCCTCACCTCCGCGGCGTCCCACCGCCCGATCTGGAGGTCCCTGGCCGAAACCTCCAGGCGCTCGACCGGTGCCCCGTGAGCGGCCAGTTCCTCTGCGGTGCGGAACCGGAAGAACTCCCGGTTCTCGAGCAGCCGGGTCTTGGCTTCCCCGAGGCGCTCCCGGATCTTGGGGGTCAGGTCGTCGAGGTGCTCGAAGATCGCCTCGAGGGTCCCGTAGGTCTGGACCAGCTTCGCCGCGGTCTTCTCCCCCACCCCCGGCACGCCCTCGATGTTGTCGGAGGGGTCGCCCCGGAGGGCCGCATAGTCGAGGTAGCGCTCCGGGCCGAAGCCGAACCGCTGGCGCACGGCCGCCTCGTCGTAGGTCACGGTGTCGGAGATGCCCCGCCGGTTCATCACCACCCGGACCTTCGGCCCGACCATCTGGAAGAAGTCCCGGTCGGCAGTGACGACGACGGCCGTCGCACCCTCGCCCGCAAGACGGCGACCGAGGATGTGGATGATGTCGTCTGCCTC
>DASPZW010000401.1:0-2981 GCA_035636055.1 Actinomycetota bacterium | reverse complement strand
CGGGCTGGGCGTCCGCCTCGGCGCCCAGGCGGTGCTCGAGGCGGCGGAACCCCGCCGCCAGCTCGTCCCACTCCCCCAGGCCGGCGCGCAGCTCCATCAGCCGGCGGTGCAGGGCCTCGGGATAGAAGTCGGCCTGCAGGGCGCGCAGCAGCTGCTGCCTTGCCGCCGGAAGGTCCCCGCGCTGCTCGGCCATGGTGGCCAGGCGCTCGCAGGCGTCGATGAAGCCGAAGCGAAGCCGCGCCCGGATCGGCTCCGCCCATTCCCAGTCCTCGTCCTGGCAGAACTCGCCGGCGTAGAGCTCCTCGACCGCCCGGCGCAGCTGGGGCTCGGGGTCCTCGGAGCGTGCGGCCCGCCGCAGGCACGCCTCGAAGGCCGACAGGTCGACCCACACGTTCTCGGCCTGCAGCGAGTACTGCTTGGTGACGCGGTCCCACTCCAGCACGATGCGGTTGGTCTCGCCCCGCAGCCAGTTGCGCGCAGCATGGCGCCACTGCTTCAGGTTGTCCGGCGTCGCCTCGGGTCCGAGGGCATCGGCGATGCGCTCGTCGGTGGCCGGCGCATGGGCGGCGAGGAACGCCAGCAGCTCCCGGGCCTTGGTCCGGTTGGGGGGGGCCACGACCTCGTCCTCGCGCTCCACCCGCAGGCCCCCCAGGGTGAACACCCTCACGTGGGGATCTGCCGGCTCCTCGGGGCCGTCGGCTATCCCCACCGCCGGGGCGGCCCTGGCGGGCGGGGGCTCGGCCTGGGCTGCGATCTCGCCCAGCGCCTCGGCGCCGAGCAGGCACGGCACGAGGCCGGGCAGGTCCCCCAGGCCCTCGGCCGAGACCACCACCGAGCCGGCGTCGACGACGAGCCGGCGGCCGGCCCCCTCCCCCGACTCCCCCAGCACCACCCCCCCTATCCCGAGGCGCTGGCCCTGGGCCAGCAGCGACGCCCAGGCCCCGCTGGTCGCCGTGGCCGCGTCGAGGACGTAGATCTCGGCGGCCAACCGGTCGTCCGCGTGGTGGAAGGCGTACTCCTCGATGCCCTCGGCCTCGGCCTGGGCCAGGCGCCCCGCCCGCAGCACCAGGGCCCTCTCGAGGCGGGTCCGGACGGCTTCCAGCTCGGAGGCGGAGGGGCGCTCGATCGGGGGGAAGGCCAGGGCGTCGGGGACCCGGGCCTCCTCGAGCAACGGGGGGACGTCGCCCACGGCCACGACCCGCAGGTCCCCGGCGCCGGCTCGCAGCCCCGCGGCGATCAGGATGGACTCCACCATGGCGGCCGCCCCGGGCCCGCCGACCCACAGCGGGGTGCCCAGCACCGGCAGGTGCAGCGCCGCCCTGCCCACTCCCCCGCCCGGCGGGCAGCCCCCGCCGGCGTGGTGGGCGACCGGGACCAGGAGGCCGTCGGCCAGGACCAGCAGGTTTCGGCGCAGCGCCTTCTCGGCCTCCCCCCTTGCCTCGGCCCACAGCGCCCCGTCGCGGCGGTGGAAGCCGACCTCGACGCCGTAGAGCTCGACCGGCTCCGGCAGGGCGGACTCCGGGTGGTCGTCGGAGAGCAGGAACCGCACGGCACCGGGCGCCTCCCACGCGGCCAGGATCCTCGGGACGGATCCCACGGCCTGGTTCCACGCCGCCAGGACCCGGGCGCTCAGGGCTCCGAGGAGATCCAGCGACGGCACCGCCCCGGAGGCTGCGACCTCACCGGCTACCGGACCCTCCGGCACCGGGGCCGGCGGCTCGCCGGGGCGCCAGCGCCGGCGGCGCTGGATCCGGGCGAGGACCAGGCCTGCGGCCAGCAGGGAGGCGACCGAGCCCGGGAGGACGACCCCCGAGGCCGGGATCCGCCAGCGATCCTGCGCCTCGGCGCCTCGTTGCTGAGAGGCAGCACTGCTCCCCGGCGGGGCGGCATCGCCGGCGCCGGAGCCCTGGCCCCCCTGCGGTGGGGGGACCGTGGAGGCCAGGGACGGCGCCGGCGTGGCGACGCCACCGGCCGGGACCGGGGACGGGACGCCACGGGCCGGCGTGGGCGGTGCCGGCGGGGTCCGGCCGGCCGGGGCCGTGGCGTGTGTCGACGACGGTGCGGGGGTCGGCGCCTGGGAGGACCCCGGTGCAGGCGTCGCGGTATGCGGGGTCGTCGAGGCTCCGGAGGCCGAGGTCCTGGCCGGCAGCGACAGCACCCACCCGGGGTAGACGAGGTTGGGGCTTGAGAACCTCCGCCCGTCGCCCATCGCCCGGCCCCGGTTCGCCTCCCAGATGGCGGTTGCCATCGACGCGTCGCCATATTCCCGGGCTGCGATCAGGCTGAGCGACTCGCCGGGTGCCACGACGTACTCGGCGCCCTCTCCCGGGTCGCAGGCCGCCGGCAGCCGGAGGGTCCACCCCGCCCGTATCCAGTGCGGGTCTCTGAAGACCTCCCCGCCGGGCTGGGCGCTCCCGAGGTTCAGGTCCACGATCTGGCGCCACAGCAGCGGACTGGCGCACTCACGCTCGGCGATGCGCCACACGCTGTCACCGGGGCGCACCAGGTAGGTCCTCGCCGCCAGCGCCGCCGAGGAGGTACCCGGATCCGAACCGCCGGAGGCGCCGGGCGCCCCTGGAACAGCTGCTGCGGCCCCGGGGAGGGAGACGGGCCGGCCGGGGACGACGGGGGCTCCCGGGGCTCCCGGGGCCGTGGCCGGCGCCTGCAGATGGGCAGGGGGTGGCGGTGCAGCTCCCCGGCCGCCCGTGGAGATCACCAGGGCGAGCAGGGGGGTCACCACGAGGTTGCGCAACGGGGCGGGGGTGAGGGCGCGGTACAGGCAGTCGACGTGGCGAACTGCCCTCGAGAGGGCTCCCAGGCCGAAGACGGCGATGAGGTACGCCCAGGCCAGCCACGCCACCCGGGAGAGGGCGGCGGCCACCGCCTGGCCCGTCGCCTGGGGGTCGGAGCTCGAGAGGACACGGCGGAGCTGAGCGATGTTCAACAGGTGCGGCGTCGTGAAGGGATGCCCGAGGGCGCCG
>DASPZW010000400.1:0-3390 GCA_035636055.1 Actinomycetota bacterium | reverse complement strand
CCTTTCAGGACGATCGCGTTGTGCTGCCGGGCGACCGCTGCGGCGGTCCCCGCCGAGTCGTGGTTGCCCTTGACGTAGACGTACGGGATGTCGAACGTGCCGATCTGGGCGGCCATCACGTCCTCTGCGGGGCTGCCGTGGTCGGTCAGGTCGCCGGCGTCGAGGATCATGTCGACGTGGAACTGCGTCACGAGCGAATGCATGATGTTCCACGACGCGGGATTGTCGTGGAGGTCCGCGACGCTGAGCACCCGCAGCGTGCTGGGATCCGGCTCGTAGGTCGGCAGCGTCGACGCAACGCCGTACAGCCGTGACACGTTGGTGACCAGCCGTCCCAACTCGCTCCGGTACGACTGGAAGCGGCTCACGACGGCCCCGGCCGACCCGATGACCGATGGTGCGCCCGTCAGCAGCCCCGTGTACCGGGGCTGGAGGATCGCCGCGGGATTCCAGGTGAGGCCGGCGGTGGCGAGCGACGCAGCGAGCAGCGCCACCGAGATCCCCCCGGTGAGCAGCGCCGTCCGCACGCGGCGGTACGCCAGGAGCCCCAGCGCCAACCCTCCGACGGCCGACCCGATGAGGCAGCGCACCACGACGGCCACGATGCCGCGCCGAACGTCGCGGGTGATGCGATCCACCGAGACCGAATCGAGCTGGCGGTTCAGGATCTGGCGGACGTCTGTCTCGTTGAGGCGCTCGACACCGACCACGAGGCGCAGCGGCCCGTCGTGCGTGGAGAGGCGGAGCGAGCCCAGTGGCGGGATCTCGACGACGGTCCCGCCGCCGGTGCCCGGCGGCGCCGGTTCCAGCGACATGGTCGCCCTGACCGGTCCGACGTCACCGGAGGTGGTGCCCGCCAGCTGGATGCCTACCCAGGCGCCGGCCAGCCCCAGCAGGACCGGGGCAAGCACGAGCCGGGCAACCCGTGCACCCCGCTGCCGGCGGACGATCGTATGCTCCATCTCGGCAACTTACCGCCGTCCCAGGAGGGGCGACCGTGTCAGAGCAGCCGGCAGACCCCGCAAGGCCGGCGCGGCCGCCCGCCAGCCGCCGATGGACGTCCTTCGTCGCCGAGGGCAGCCCGGGGGGGAAACCCGTCCGAGCGCTGCACGAGGAGGCGAATCCACGGCACCGCCTGTGGGTCGAGCACGACGCCCACACCCTGCTGATCCACCTCAGCGATGAAGACGGTGCCGGGTGGACGACCATCGCCGCGGACCGGCCGGCACGGCGCTGGGCGGTCGCCCAGGAGTCCCGCCAGAGCGACAGCGCCCACCGTGTCTACGACGCCCTGTACGAGCCGCCCCCTACGCGATGACGGGATGCGGGCGGTCGCCCGGGCGCCGAGGATGGGCGGGTGAGCGACGCAGCGGTAGCCAACGAGTCGGACCCCGACCTGCGGGACGAGTTCCGGTCGATCGAGGAGCACATCGACGAGTTGCGCCAGGAGGTCGCCGGCCTCCGGGAGGGCCTGCGGGACTGCGACGACAGCGGCACGGCCACCCGGCTCATCGAGGGGCAGGAGGCGGTGATCGAGACCCTGGAGCGGCGGCGTCTGGAGCTGTTGGAGCGCCTGGGGCAGGCGTAGGTTCCTCGGCCTGTCCCTCGCGGGGCTCGTAGCCGGGGATCTGCCGGAGCTGTTCCTCGATGACCTGACGGTCGTCCGCATCGTCGATGCCGCCGAGGGCCTCGTGGGCGGCGGCGAGCCATCGATCCCGCCCGGCAGTGTCCCCGGCGGCCGAGTGTGCCCGGGCCATGCCCTCACACACCGCCGCCCGGCGCCAACCGCCCCATCCCTCGGCCTCGGACGGCGAGAGCCTTGCCGGCGAAGAGCAGGGCCAGGCTGCCCCGCCACCTTGGCGATCTGATGGTCGCCGAGGGCCTGGTTCTGGTCGTTGCCGGCCTGGCTCCAATGCCAGCGGGAGGCGAAGGCGGCAGCGAGGAGCTCCGCGTCGTCGTCGCTGGAGCGTTCAGGCTGTTCCAGGAGTTCCCAGCTGCGGTTGAAGGTCGCGACGGCGAAGCTGCGGTGCCATGCCGCTCGCTCCTCGTCCGATGCCAGTGCGGGGTCTGCCATGCCGCCCAATCTAACCTTGTCGGCCGGTTCCTCCATCGAGGTCGAGCCAACCTGCTTACCGCTCGCACGCTTGGACGGCGGCCCTGACAGTTTCGGTGTCGGCGGGCACCGGGGCGGACTTCATGAGGTTGGTCTGACCCGGGGGCATGTAGACGAGGCCATAGACCGGAGCGTCGGGCTCAGAACGCCAGCTCTCGGCGAGCGGACCGACGTCGACGGCGTCGTAGCCGATGTCGTTCAAGAAGGCGGCGACGCGCGCCTTGGCGTCGTCGTCGTCTCCTGCGATCGGCAGGGCGCTGCGCTCGGGTGATCCCGCAGGGCGGGCGAGTTCTCGGAGGTGCTCGAAGTAGATGTTGTTGAACCCTTTGACGACCTTCGAGGTGGGCAGGTGCCGCTGGAGCAGCTCGCTCGACGTCGTGGACTTGTCGTCGATCTCGGGGATCTGGCCGTCCCGGCCCGGATAGTAGTTGTTGGTGTCGATGACGACCTTGCCCGCCAGCGGCTCCACGGGCACGAACCGGTAGGCCTTCAGCGGGATGCTCACGACCACGAGGTCCCCGGCCCCGGCGGCCTCCACCGTGGTTGCGGCCCGGGCCCGCGGGCCCAACGCCCTCACGAGGTCTTCGAGGGTGCCGGGCCCGCGGGAGTTGCTGAGGACCACGTCATAGCCAGCCGCCGTTGCCAAGCGGGCCACCGTGCCGCCGATGTGCCCGCAGCCGATCAATCCAACCGTTGCCATCTGGGAATACCCCCTTCGTCAGCGTGGGAACCGTTCGCTGACAGGGAGGGTACCCCCCGGGATGGCGCCGGGCGCGGCTACCGCTTGGCGTAGTCGGCGAACCCCTGCCAGTCGATGACGACGCACGGCTCGTCACCGACGATCCACGCGTCGTGCCCAGGCGCCATGACGGCGAAGTCGCCGGGGCCGTATTCCGCCTCTTCACCGTCGTCCATGACGACCTTCATCCGCCCCGAGACGAAGTAGCCCACGTGGGCGGCTTGACAGCTCTCGGTCTTGGCGATCGGCTTCACGTGCTCCGACCACCGCCAACCCGGCAGGAAGGTGGCACGACCCACGGGCCCTCCCTCCATGTTCACCAGTTGGAGCTAGCCGGTTCCCCCCTCGAACGGTCGGGTCTCCTCCGGTGCGTCGAGGCTCTTGCGAATAAGACCTGGCATGGGTCCCCCCTCCTTCTCGGCCCTTTGTCCTCGTCGGGGAGCGGGTAGCGGCTGGGAACGGGTGAGGACGGCTCCGTGGTCCAGGGCCGGCCTTGCTCCTGCCATGTCTCGCGGGTGCCATCGAGGATGCGCACATC
>DASPZW010000399.1:0-4953 GCA_035636055.1 Actinomycetota bacterium | reverse complement strand
CCCACCCCCTCGTCTCGGTGGTGATGGTGACCTACGGTGGCAAGCAGTGGGTGCTCCCCGCCGTCGATGCCCTCGTCGCCAACACCGACGCCCCCTTCGAGTTGATCGTCGTCGACAACGCCTCCACGGACGGGGTCCAGGACGTGCTCCGCACGATCGATGGGGCCAGGCTCTTTTTCAACGAGCGCAACGTGGGCTTCGGGCCCGGGGCCAATCAGGGCGTGCTGCATGCCACCGGCCGCTTTGTGTGCATGCTCAACAGCGACGCCTTCGTCGAACCCGGGTGGCTCCCGCCGCTGGTCGAGGTGCTGGAGAGCGACCCTCGAGCCGGTGCGGCGGTCCCGTGCCTGCTGCACCTCGACGGGGCGCTGCAGGAGGCCGCGGGCGTCGTCGGCAGCGACGGGTCGACGCGCGCCCTCGGCGACGGCGACGACCCCACCGAGCTGCAGTACCGGTTTCGCCGCTACGCCGACTACGGCTCGGCCGCCTGCCTCCTGATGCGGCGGTCCGCATTCCTCCGGATCGGGGGCTTCGACCCGGCCTACCCGCTGGGCTACTGCGAGGACGTCGACCTGTGCTTCGCCTTGCGCGAGGTGGGGCTGCGCACCGTCTACGAACCACGCTCGAAGGTCCGCCACGTGCGCTGGGGCTCCAGCAGCCGGGTGGAGGCCGAACGGAGGGTGTTCGCCAACCAGCCGATCCTCCTTGCCCGGTGGCGGGAGCGACTCGCCGGCCGGCCATCCTTCGCGGATCCGCCCTTCGAGGCCCACGACGTCCTCCAGGCGCGGGATGCCGATGCCTTCGACCGGATCCTGCTCGTGAGCGACTCCGCCCGGGGTTGCCCCGGCCCCCCGTCGCCCCGGCTCCTTGAACTGGCGGCCGCCATCCCGCAGATGTGGCCCGACGCCAGGCTCACGATGCTGCAGGGCACCGCCGAGGCCGACGGCGCGTGCACCGAGGCCCTGCTCGCTGCCGGGATCGAGGTCGCATCCCAGAAGGACTGGGACGGCTGGTTCGAGGCCCGCCGGTTCCACTACTCGACGGTGATCGTCACGGGGCCTGCCTGCTTCGAACACTTCGACCCCCTCATTGCAGCCACCCAGCCCCAAGCGACGAGGGTGTACGACCTGGAGCGCGTGGTTTCGGCCTGCACCCCCTACCTCGAGGGCTGGTGGCCGGGCGTGGACGCCGGACCCGCCGGGGCAATGGCCCGGCGGCTGCCGTCGCTCGAGTCCTGGGGCGTGGAATCAGCGGACGCCGTGCTCTGCGCCTCGCCGGAGACGCTGGCCTACTGCAGGGATGTGGCGCCCAGAACCCCCGCGTACCTGGTCCCGGAGACCGTGGAGCCCGATGCGCTCGGCTTCGCAGACCGCAAGGGCCTGGCGGTGCTCGGGGACCTGATTGCGGGCCTCGGGTTCGAGGAGGTCGCCGGCGGCGAACTGCTCGGACCGCTCCGCAGCATCCTGGACGAAATCGCGGCGATGGCGCCGGAGCTGGCGGAGGGCCCCCGGCTCGGCGACGGGGTCGAATCGGTCTGCCGCAGAGCGATGCTGGGTCCCGCCGCCGGTCACCCCGCCGGGCGCCCCGCCAGGGTCCACCTCCTCGTCCCCCCGTTCGTGGGCGCCGGCGCCGTGCGCTCCCTCGGCCAGGGCGTGCCGGTGGTGATGTGGCGAGGGGCTGCCGCAGGGCTCGGGTTGGGCGAGCTGGAGGCGGTCCTCGTTGCCGACGACCCTGAGGCATTTGCGCGGCGGGTCGTGGACCTCGCCCGGGACGAGACGTTGTGGGAGGAGGTCCACCATGGCCTCCTGCGCCGTGCCGAGGGCCGGGCCGACGCCACGGGCGGCTGGAAGGGCCTGTGGGCCGCGCTCGCCCACTGCGGCCTCGGGGTCCCGGCGACTCGCGCGTAGTAGATTTTCCGAAGTTTGGCGTAAATTCGTTTGCAGCGAACGAAAATCCACCAAACCTTGGGAAGGATCCCGCTTCCGGCGGCTAGCGGGCACCGCAAAGTAGAATCACAACGAGCCGCCGGCCCTCGGCCGCGGCCCCCACCGGACGACAAGACCGGACGGCAAGACCGGACGACAAGAGAGGCTGCAGGCTTTGCGGACAGCCACACCGTGGTCACGACTCGGGAGCAAGCTGCAGGCATCCCTGCTGCCGGCCCGCCGGATGCTGTCGCGGGCGGCGCTCGTCTACGAGGAGCGGCACTTCCGGGATGTCGCCGTCAACGGCGTCTACGCCGCCCTCGCCACCGAGGCGAAGAAGCTGCGGGGTGAGCTCAAGTCCCTCGAGGAGCGGGCGATCATCCGGGTCGACACCCTCATGGAGGAACTCTGGCGGCGCATGGAGGGCGTCGGTGCCCGCCAGGCCACGGAGATCCAACGCCTCGCCGCACGGATGAACCACCTGGAGGCCCAAACCGACGGCCAGCTCCCCGAGATCCGGCGCCTGGCGACCCAGATGGCGGAGGCGCAGAGGATGGCCGCGGAGGTGGCCGCCATCCGGACGCCCGGCGGCAGCGCCCCGGATGCGGCGGCCCGCTGGGAGGCGTCGGTGAAGCAGCTCCACGGCCTTGGGCCGGTCGCCGACCTCGCGGGGGGCCGGGGTGGGTTCCTCGAAGCCGCTCGGAGCGCAGGCCTGGCCGCCTACGCCGTCGACGGCGATCCGCTCCGGCACCTCGAGGGGGTCGCCGACGAGTCGCTCGGCGGGGCCTTCTGCGGCCGGACCCACAACAGCGGCATCGGGGACCTCATGGCCGGGCTCGCCCGGACGCTGCGTCCAGGGGGCGTCGTCATCTTCGACACCAGCGACGCCGTCCCGCTCGACCTCCTCGCCGCGGCACGCGCCGCAGGGTTCGAGGTGGAGGACAACGGGTCGGCGCTGCCGGTCGAGGCGCGGCTGGCCGGCGTGTCGCCGGAGCTGTCCGACCCGACGCTGCGGGAAATCGCCCTGGGTATCAACGGCATGGTGGCCCAGCTCAACAACGTCCTGTACGGCCCCACCGAGCACGGACTCGTGGCCCGGCGACCCGGTTGAGCCTGCACGTCGGCCTGGCGACGACCCTGCCCCCGGCGCCAACCGGACCTGCGGAGTTCGTCGCCCAGGCCCTCCCCGAACTGGCGAGGACCGCACGGATCTCCTGCTTCGTCGAAGACCCCGACCTGGTCGAGCCCGCACTCAGGAAGCGGTACACCATCCGTCCCCTCGACGAGCGCAACGATCCCGACGTCGACGTCATCGTCTACCACATCGCCAACAACCTGGCCCAGCTGGCGATCTACCACGCCGCGATGGAGGGCCCCCCGGGCCTCCTGGAGATCCACGACGGGTCGCTCCACCACACGCTGTCCGACCTGACGCTCGGAGCCGAGAACGCCGAGGCGTACCAGGACCTGCTGCGCCAAGAGCACGGGCCCGCCGGGGACCGGCTCGCCGACCTCCATGTCCACGGCCACCGTGGGGGCATCGAGCTGTTCATGTTCGACATGCTGAAGGGCGTCCTCGACCGGCACCTGGGGGCCGTCGTCCACAACCGCTACGCGGCCGACCTCGTCGCCCTCCGGGCTCCCGCGCTCGGGGTGTGGGTGGTGCCTCTCTCGGCCCCCGCCCCAGCGCCCCCCGCCCCGAGGGAGGCGCTGGGACTGCCGGACGGCACCCTGGTCATCGCCCACTTCGGCTACGTTACCCGGCCCAAGCGTCCCTTCCTCCTGCTCGACGCCTTCGCCCGGCTCCGGGCGGCGGGCCGCCCGTGCCACCTGCTGTTCGCCGGGCAGGACGACACGTCGGGCACCCTGGCCGCCAAGATCGCGCGCATGGGGCTCACCCGCGACGTGACCATCACCGGCTACCTGGAGCGGGAGCAGATGGATGCCCTCATCAGCACGGTGGACATCGTTGTGAGCCTTCGGTTCCCCCACGTCGGCGAGACGTCGGCCACCCTCGGCGCTGCCCTGGCGGCCGGTCGCCCGGTCGTGGTGCAGGAGACGGGGAGCTGGGCGGAGTTGCCTGAGCACGCCGTGCTCCGGGTCCCCACCGGCGACGACGAGACCTCCGCGCTGGCCCAGGCGCTGGACCGGCTCGCCGCCGATCCCTTCGAACGCTCGAAGCTGGGCGACGCGGCACGGGCCTACGCGACGGAGGCCCTGGGGGCGCAGCGCTACGCCCATGGCGTGGTGGACGCCGCCCGGGCGGTCGCCCTCTCCCCCAGGGTGCCGCCATCGGTGGCGCTCCAGCGGCGCCGGGTTGCGATCGACGGATTCCTCTCCCACGAGACCGACCGGCTGACGACGGGGACACTGCTCGCCGCGGCACCTGCCCCGGCCGGCGCCCTCGCGGCGCTGCCCCCCGCTCGCCCGGGGGCGCGCCTGCTCGACATCGGCAGCGCCCCCGCCTTCCTACGCTTGCTCGAGTGCGTCTGGGGCTACGACGTCCGCTGCTGCCGGCTTGCGGCACCGGCGGGACCCCGGCCCCGGCGCCGCGCCCGGGCCCCCCATGTCGACGAAGCGGATCCCGGCTCGGGGGCGCTGCCCTACGAGTGCGCCGCCTTCGACGTCGTGGCGTGCTGGGGCACGATGCCGGACCTCGGTGAGGTCAACCGGGTGCTGGAGCCCGAAGGCCTCCTCGTCATGACCTCGACGTCGCCGCCGGAGGTGCTGCGGGGCCTGCTGGCGGACGCCGGCCTGTCCACCGACGCCGTGTCCGAGGGGGCCGGGGGCCTGACGGTGGCAGTGGCCAGGAAAGTGGCCCTCCCCGTCGCGGCAGGCCCAGAGCGATGCTGAGGTCGCTTCCGGGCGATCAACGGGCCGCGGGTACTCTGGGGCACGTGAATGACGCCCTCACCCTCCTGGCGGTGCACGCCCATCCCGACGACGAGGCCATCGGCACCGGTGGGGTCCTCGCCCGGGCGGCGGCCGAGGGGATCCGGACCGTGGTCGTCACCTGCACCAACGGCGA
>DASPZW010000398.1:0-5099 GCA_035636055.1 Actinomycetota bacterium | reverse complement strand
CGGCGCGCCAACCCCCGGAGCCGGAGCTCGCTGAGCACCAGGCAGGCCTCTATCGTCTTTCCCAGACCGACCTCGTCCGCGAGGATGGCCCGCCCGCGCATCCGTCGCAGCACGGCGCCTGCTGCCTGGAGCTGGTAGTCGAACGGCTCGAAGCGCAGCTCGGGCAGGCAGACGAACACTTCGAATCCCGGGCGTGACCAAAGGCGGAGCGCCCGGTCTACGAGGAGTGAGCCCGCCTCGACAACCGGGGGTAGCTGCTCGAGCCGCCGGAGGAGGGGAAGGTAGCTGTTCGAGGGGCAGGCTGGCTCGTCCGGGTCACCGGCGCGGATTGGGGGCCGATCCAAAACTACACTCATGCAATTCTGATTCTGACTCGAAGCGGCCGAGAGCGCAACACCGCGAAAACCGTGGCGCTCGGGCCCGCTGCAGGACCGAACTTTGAGTACAAACCGCTGTCGCTGTAGAGCAACAGTTTTTACTCAAAGTCCAGAGCGCGAATGAAAATGGGGTCCTTTGCGTGGCCTCGGACCGGCTGCGTCCCTCCAGCGTCACCACGTTGTGTGGTCGCCCTCGTACCTGGTGGGCGGTCCCGGCGCATCTGTGGCTGTCTCGCCGCGCCAGGCGCGGTCAAACAACCAAAGTTAGGGTCCGGGGCTTCCACAAGGCCGCCAAAACGGGTGTTATGGGAAAACAGCGACCCCGAATTGACCACGAAGAGTGGTCGAACCCCCCATGGCCGCCCGCCGCCGGGGAATTCTCGTGTCAGTCTTATGCTCGGGCGGCCGAGGCCCCCCGAGGCCTACGTCCCGCCAGAGACTGCCTGCAGGATCGTGATGCGGTCCCCGTCGGCGAGGTGCTGTTCGTCCTCCGTCAGCCACCGGGTCCCCGTCTCGTTGAGGAAGCACGACACGTGCTGGCGCAGGGCCCCCGACTCGTCGCACAGGTGGACCCGCAGGCCCGGGAGGCGGCCATAGGCGTCCTCCAGCGCCTCGTCGACCGTGGCCCCCTCCACCTCGTGGGAGCGGGCGGTGAGGCCGAGGATCGAGCAGACCGGTGTCGGAAGTTGGAGGATCACGTGCGCCATGGGCGTCACTCCTCGACGTAGACCTCGACGCTCAGGATGCGCGGCAGCGTGCAGGGCAAGCCCTGCCACGAATCCCCGCCGTCGGCGCTGACGAAGAGGTCGCCGGCGGCGGTGCCCAGGTAGACGCCGCCGGGGTCCAGCCCGTCCACGGCCATGGCGCCGCGGAGCACGCCCGCCTCGTATGGAGGCGGCGGCAGGCCGTTGCCGAGCGGCTCCCAGGAGTCCCCGCCGTTCGTGCTCCGGTGGGGCCGGAACGCCCCGCCCACCGGCATGCGGTACTCGCCGCTCTCGATGGGCACCGCGTAGAGGGCGGAGGTCAAAGGGTCCATCGCGATCGGGAAGCCGAAGCCCGAGGAAAGGCCTGCCTCGTTGCGTTCCCAATGGTCCCCGCCGTCGTAGGTCCGGTACATCCCGCTGTGGTCCTGCCGGAAGATGGTGTCCGCGTGCTCCGAGTCGGGCGCAAGCCCGTGCACGCAGCGGCCGATGTCGGGGAAGTTGGGGTCGGGCACGACCTGGTCGACGCCCTCGTTCTTCGGCACCCACGTTGCGCCGCCGTCGTCGGACCGGAAGACGCCGACCGCCGAGATGCCGCACCAGATCCGCTCGGCGTTCGCGGGATCGACGAGCACCGCATGGGCGCACAGGCCCCCCGCTCCGGGCAGCCACCCCTTGCGGGTGGGGTGGTCGTTCAGGCCGGGGACCGGCTGCCAGCTCTGCCCGTCGTCGTCACTGAAGAACAGCCCCGCCTGGTCGACGCCCGCATAGTGGCGAGACGCACCGGCGTTGATCGTCCAGATCTGGCTCAGCTTCAGGTCCCCACCCTCCGGGTAGGCAGGCCCGTCCTCGACCTGGGCCAGACCCGAGAGGTCGTCTCCCACGTGCAGCGCCGGCCCGTAGACGAAGCTGGCCGTCGCCACCAGGTAGCGACCGGAGGGGCTGCGGGCGCTGGCGGTGACCTTCCAGCCCTTGAACAGCGGCCCCTCGACCTGCCACTGCCGGCGGGCAGCGTCCGACGTGGCCACGAAGGCCCCTTTTTCCGTGCCGATCAGGACCGCCACCCGCATCCTCGAACCATACACGGCGGGGGTCGCAGACTCCAGGTGGGACGGTAGTAGCATCCCGTCGGGTGAGGGAGATCGCGGAGCGCGCACTGCAGGTCGCCCTGGACGCGGGGGCCGACTACGCCGACGTGCGCGTCCAGGAACTCGAGACCGAGGGCCTTGCGGTCCGCAACGGCATCCTGGAGACCGCGGAGCACGACACCTCCGCCGGGGTCGGGGTACGGGTCCTCGTCGAGGGTGCCTGGGGCTTCGCCGCCACGTTCGTCCTCGAAGGGGACCAGCCGTCCACGACCGCCCGTCTGGCCGTGGACGTGGGCCGGGCCTCTGCCCAGGTGAAGCGCCGCAACGTCTCGCTGGCACCCGCCGCCCCTCAGGGGGGCCACTACGAGACCCCCTTCAAGGAGGATCCCTTCGCCGTGCCGTTGAGCGAGAAGGTCGACCTGCTGATGGCCGCCTCGGAGGCCATGCGCATCGACCCGCGGATCATGGCCGCCGCCGCCTCGCTCGAGCTGCGGCGGGAGCGAACCGTCTTCGTCTCCAGCGAAGGGTCGCTGCTCGCCCAGACCATCCTGCAGACCGGCACCGGCATCACGGCAACCGCCGCCGACGAGCACGATGCGCAGCGGCGTTCCTACCCCGGCTCCCACGGGGGCCAGTACGCCTGCATGGGCTTCGAGTTGGTGCGGGGCCTCGCCCTCGTGGACGAGGCGCCCCGGGTCGCCGAGGACGCACTGGCCCTGTTGACGGCTCCGGCCTGCCCGGCGGGCACGACGACGATCGTCCTCGACGGCTCGCAGGTGGCCCTGCAGATCCACGAGTCGGTGGGCCACCCGACGGAGCTCGACAGGATCCTCGGCACGGAGGCAGCCTATGCGGGGGCCTCGTTCCTCACGCCCCCGGACCTCGGGAAGCTGACCTACGGCTCCCAGCACGTGACCATCGTCTCGGACGGCACGTCGCCGGGCGGCCTCGGCACGGTGGGCTGGGACGACGAAGGGGTGCGCCCCTCCCCCACCTATCTCATTCGGGACGGCCTCCTCGTAGGGTTCCAGACCTCCCGCGAGACCGCTGCCGCCATCGGCCTGGAGGGCTCCAACGGGACCATGCGAGCCGATGGCTGGATCAACTACCCGCTCATCCGCATGACCAACGTCAACCTCCTGCCCGGCGATTCCAGCCTCGAGGAGCTGATCGCCGCAACCGACGACGGGATCTACATGTCCACCAACCGCTCATGGTCGATCGACGACCTGCGGAAGAACTTCCAGTTCGGGTGCGAGATCGCGTGGGAGATCAAGGGCGGCAAGCTCGGCCGCATGCTGAAGAACCCGATGTACCAGGGGATGACCACGGAGTTCTGGGGAGGTTGCGACGGCATCGCCGGACCCGGCGAGTGGCAGATCTGGGGCGTACCGAACTGCGGCAAGGGCCAGCCGGCTCAGGCGGCGCGGGTGGGGCACGGGGCGGCCCCGGCCCGCTTCCGCAACGTCGCCGTGCGAGCGGGCGAGTGATCGGGGCGGAGCGGGCGCTCGAGATCGCCGAGAAGGCCCTCGCGGTGGAGGGCGCCGACGAGGTCGAGGTCACCCTCTTCTCCGAGTCCGGGGGCCTCACCCGCTTCGCGGATTCGATCATCCACCAGCACACCGAGCGCTCCGACGCCAGGGTGAAGGTGCGTGTCGTCACGGGCAGGCGGTCGGCTGCGGTGGGGACGAACCGCCTCGACGAGGATACGATCCGCCGAGCCGGGCTCAGGGCGCTCGAGATGGCCCGGCTCTCGCCTCCCGACGACATCTTCCCCGGCTTGCCCACCGATTTCGGCGCCAGCCTGGTCCCGCCGGCGCAGGACGCGAAACGTTTCGACGGCGCAACGGCTGACGCCTCTCCCGCCTGGCGGGCCGAGCGGGTCGCGGAAGTCGTCAAGGCCGCCGGCGACCGGCCGGCTGCAGGGTTCTTCTCCACCTCGGCCGACGAGGTGTCGCTCGCCAACACCAACGGCGTCCGCCGCCACACCGCCTTCACCATCGCCGCTTTCACGTGTATGGTCCGGTCGGGCGACGGCACCGCCCACCACGAATGCGCCGCGGGGCGGGCCGCCGACATCCCGGTGGTCGACCTTGCCGAAGACCTGGCTCACTGGGCCGACCGCGGGCAGGGAGCCGGGGATGTCTCGCCGGGGACCTACCCCGTCGTGCTGCTGCCGCTGGCAGCCGGGGAGATGGTCGAGTACCTGGCCTACATGGGGTTCGGGGCCAAGGACGTCCTGAACGGGGAGTCCTTCTTCGTCGACCGCCAGGGCCAGCAGGTCGCCGCGCCAAGGGTGAGCGTCGTGGACGACGTCGCCCACCCGATGAGCCTGGGGCCCGCCTTCGACTGGGAGGGCGTGTGGCGCCAACGGGTGGCGATCCTCGACGCCGGCGCCGCCAACCAACCCGTCTACGACACCCGCACGGCCGCAGAGGCCGGGACGACCACGACCGGCCACGCCTCCGGGTCACAGGAGTACGGCCCGTACCCCGCCAACCTGTTCATCGCCCCGGGCGAGCAGACGACCGACGAGCTCGCGTCGGGGATCGAGCGAGGGCTGCTCGTGCGGCGGTTCTGGTACGTCAACGTCGTCAACCAGCGGGAGACCATCCTCACGGGCATGACCCGGGACGGCCTCTTCCTGATCGAGGACGGCGTGGTGACCAAGCCCGTGCACAACCTCCGGTTCACCCAGAGCGTGCTCGGCACCCTGGCCGGGTGCTCGGGCGTGGGGGCCGACCTGGTGTGCCTGTCCCCCGGCGGCGGATCGCTGCTAGCGCCGGCCCTCCGCCTGGACGCCTTCACCTTCACGAGCGCCACCAGCCATTAGGCGGGAGGCGGCGAGGCGCCAGAGGAGCAGGAAGGCGCCGTTGGTCACGAGGGCCACCGTCAGGAAGACCCAGAGATCCCTGCCGTTGGGAGTGCCGACC
>DASPZW010000397.1:0-6750 GCA_035636055.1 Actinomycetota bacterium | reverse complement strand
ACCATCCGGCGGGCCTGGTCGTAGTAGGGGGCAAGCTCGGTTGCCCAACCCGTGATGTGCGCCCACTGCGGGTCGGCGTAGAAGGGGGGCAACGGCTCGTAGAGGGTGTTGGCGTAGACGAGTGACCCACCCCCGACCCCGGCGCCGGAGAGCACCATGACGTCCTTCAGCAGCGTGATGCGCTGGAGGCCCGTGCAGCCGAGCTTGGGGGCCCAGAAGAACGACCGGGTCCGCCAGGAGGTCTTGGGGTAGGAGGCCTCGTCGAAGCGCCGCCCGGCCTCGAGGACCGCCACCCGGTACCCCTTCTCGGTGAGCCGAAGGGCGGCGGTGCTCCCGCCGAACCCGCTGCCCACCACCACAACGTCGAAGTCCCGATCAGCCATCTGGCCGCATCGCCCTTCCCCGGTACAGAAACTCTACATCCATTGGTGGCGGATAGGCGCGCCTGGTGCTAGTATCGAACACATGTTCGTAGAAGCTCGTGTTTAAGCGATAACCGCGCGCTTGGACGAGGTCATCGGGCCCAAGACCTAGGAGCCCAGCCTCAGTTCGGAGGCATGACGGTTTAGACTCGTGATCTGGCCGGGGTAGCCGAACTGGTTCAGGCGGAGGTCTCAAACACCTTTGGGCGCAAGCCCGTGCGGGTTCGAATCCCGTCCCCGGCACAAGCTGTCCCCAATTTGTTAGCCCAGGCCCGGCCCCCCGCCCTCGTCAGCCCTCGGGCAGGACGGGCGGCGGCGGGGCGACCAGGGCCCCCGAGGGCACCGGGGCATCCTGCGGCCCACCTGAACCCGACCCGTTGCCGCTGAAGGCCTTGCCCGTCAGGCCCGTCACCGAGCTGAGCAGGCCCGCCAGTTCCATCGGGACCACGAACTTCGTCGACGGCGACGCCCCGATCTGCTTCAGGGCGTCGAGGTACTGCAGGCTCATCGTGTTGGCGTCGAGGGTCCGGGCCACCTGGAAGATCTTGTCCAGGGCCAGGGAGAAGCCCTCGGCCCGCAGGATGGCGGCCTGGCGGTCGCCCTCGGCCGAGAGGATCGCCGCCTGCTTCTGGCCCTCGGCGACCGTGATCGACGACTGCTTGGAGCCCTCGGCCTCCGTGACCACGGCCCGCCTCGTCCGCTCCGCCGACATCTGCCGGGTCATGGCGTCGAGCACCGGCGGGGGAGGGACGATCTCCCGGACCTCCACGTTGCCGACCTTGACGCCCCAGCGCTCGGTTACCTCGTCGAGCTTCACCTGGAGGATCTGGTTCATCTGGTCGCGCTTGGACAGGACCTCGTCGAGCGTCATATCGCCGACGACGCTGCGCAGGGTGGTGGCGGCGATGTTCTGGGCGGCGCCGGCAAAGTTCTGCACCTGCAGCACGGACATGGTGGCATCGACCACCTTGTAGAAGATGATGAAGTCGATGTTGATGGCGGCGTTGTCCTTGGTGATCGCCGTCTGCTTGGGGATCTCCAGGTACTGCTCCCGGAGGTCCACCCATACCGGCCGGTCGAAGACGGGGATGATGAAGATCAGCCCGGGCCCCCGCAGCCCGATGGCACGCCCCAGCCGGAACAGCACAATGCGCTGGTACTCGCGCACCACCTTGAGGGCGCGTGCGAAGAGCAGCAGCAGGAGCAGGACGATGATCCCCGCAACGATCAAGCCGTTCATGTACTGCCTCCAAGTCTCGAGATGCTGTGATCCTCGATCGGGGGAACGGATTCCGGGAAAACGTCGAGCGTGAGGCCCCTGACCGCGATGACCAGGACCGGCGTGCCGGCCGCGACGGGGCCGCCCACGGATTCCGCTGACCAGGACTCGCCCCGTACGTGCACCCGGCCGAGCGGATCCAGCGCTGTCTCCGCGACGCCGTGTGCCCCGTTCAGCACCTGCGGGCCGGCTCGCAGGGGTGTTCTCTTGGCGGCGATGAGGGCACGCAGGAGCAGGGCGCTGGCGACGCCGATCACGACCGGCAACGTGAAGAGCAGCCACGGCGACACCCGGGCGTTCGGCACCGAGGGGTTGAACAGCAGCAGCCCGCCGAGGGTGAACACCACGATGCCGCCGGCGGTGAGCACGCCGTGGGCCCTGGCCTTGACGTCGAGGACGAACAGGACGGCCGCCACGAACAGCAGGCCGAACCCAGCGAGGCGCACGGGGAGGGTCTCGAGGATCGCGAGCCCGAGCGCCGAGGACACGACGCCGACGGCCAGCGGGACGTGGAACCCCGGGTGGAACGCCCACACGATCAGGGCGATGAAGCCGATGTCGAGCAGGAGGAACGCCACGTTGGGGTCGGCGAAGCTGTGGAAGAAGGTCTCGCCGAGGGACCGATGGAACGAGACGAAGACAGCCCCGCAGGTGCCGACCGAGAAGGCCGGGTTGGCGGCAGCCCCCGTGTCCAGAGGCGACGGCGATCCGCCGCACCGGCCCACCTCGTCGAGCAGGGCCTGCAGGCTCGGAGCGACGGCGTCGACGACGTGCAGGCTCAGGGCCGCCGCGGCGTCGGCGCTGATCGCGTCCCGGACCGCCTTCTCCGCCCAGTCGGCGTTGCGGTGCTGGCGCTCGGCAAGGCTGCGGATGAACGCCGCGGCGTCGTTGGTGACCTTGGCCTGCTCGATCGCCCCGGAGACCCCCACGGGGTGGGCGGCGCCGATCGCAGAGCCCGGGGCCATGGCGTTGACGGGGCACGCCAGCATGACGAAGGTCCCCGCCGAGGCGGCCCGGCCCCCGGGCGGGACGTAGCAGATCACCGGGACGGGCGAAGCGAGGATGGCTTTCACGATCTCCCGCATCGAGGAGTCGAGGCCGCCGGGGGTGTCGATGGTGACGGCGACGGCGTCGTCGTGCCCGGTGGGGGCAGCGTGGATCCCCCGCTGCACGTACGAGGCCATGAACGGATCGACCACACCGGTGAGGGTGAGCTTGAGGACCCGAGGCCGACCTGCGGCCCCCAACCCCGACGCGGGCCCCGACGCCGCCCCCGCCGCCCCGGCGACGCCCTGCAGGATGACCAGGGCGGTGGCGGCGACGAGCAAGCTCGCCATCCTTGCCGGAAGCCGCACGCGGCCCATACCGCCATGATGCCACCGCTCCGTCAGTGGCGCGGCTTCTCCCAGCGGCTCCGCACCGTTGCCGATCCCGTGATGAGGCGCGCACCCCGGTCGTGCGTCAGGAAGGCCCAGGACCAGTGGGCCATGACGAAGAGCCGGTTGCGGAAGCCGATCAGGAAGTAGATGTGCACCACCGCCCAGATCAGCCAGGCACTGAACCCGGTCAGGTCCTTGTGCGGCAGGTTCGCCACCGCCGCCGCCCGCCCGATGGCGGCGAGCATGCCCTTGTCCCGGTAGCGGAACGGCGTCGACGGCTGCCCCGCCAGGGCGGCCAGGATGCAGGCCGCGGCGTGGCTGCCCCCCTGCAGGGCGCCCTGCGCCACACCCGGGACGGGCTTGCCGTCCTGGGTCACCAGGGCGAGGTCCCCCACGACGAACACCTCGGGGTGACCGGGCAGCGACAGGTCCGGCTCGACGATCACCCGCCCCGAGCGGTCGAGCGGCGCCCCCAGGGACTCCCCGAGCGGCGACGCCCGGACCCCGGCCGCCCACAGGACGGTCCGTGCTTCGATCCGGTCGCCCTCGAGGTCGACGCCGCCCTCGTCGATCGACTTCACCAGGGTCCCCGTCTGGACCTGAACGCCCATCTCGACGAGGTCCCTGCGAGCCCACTCCGAGAGCTTGGGGGGGAAGCCTGGCAGGACGCGGTCCAGCCCCTCGATCAGGATGACCCTGGCCGTGGCAGGGTCGATGTGGCGGAACTCGCCGGTCAGGGCATGGCGAGCCATCTCGGCGAGCGACCCGGCGAGCTCGACCCCGGTGGGCCCGCCACCGACGATGACGAAGGTGAGCCAGGCATCGCGATCGGCCGGATCCTTCGAGCGCTCGGCGGCCTCGAAGGCGATGAGCAGGCGCCGCCGCACGTCGAGCGCGTCCTCGATGCTCTTCATGCTGGGCGCGTAGGCCTCCCACTCGTCGTGCCCGAAGTAGGAATGGGTGGCCCCGGCGGCGACGATAAGGTAGTCGTAGGGGACCACCTCGCCGTCGGCGCACGTGAGCGTCCTGCCTTCGACATCGATCCGGTCGACGTTGGCAAGGAGCACCTCGGTGTTCGGCTGGTCCTGGAGCACCTTCCGGATGGGCTCGGCGATGTCGCTGGCGTTGAGGGAGGCTGTGGCGACCTGGTAGAGGAGCGGCTGGAAGAGGTGATGGTTGCGGCGGTCGAGCAGGGTGACGGACACCGGGGCGTGGCCGAGCTCCCTGGCGGCGGCGAGACCGCCGAAGCCGCCGCCAAGGATCACCACGTGGGGGCGGGTCGCAGGCACCGCCGTTGCCGGTTCGTCCATGTCTGGTTCCATTGTTACCAGCGTTGCGCCCCGGCCCGGTGAGCCGCATCCTTGCCGCAGGCGATCCCGACTCCCTGGCGGCTGCGGCGGCAGCCGCCGGCCGGGGTGAGTTGATCGTCGTCCCCACGGACACGGTCTACGGCATCGCCGCCCGCCTCGACCGGCCGGCGGCCCTCCGAGCCGTCTTCGAGGCGAAGGCCCGCCCGCCCGGCCTGGCCCTCCCCGTGCTGGTCGCGGGCCTCGACGACGCAGCCATCCTGGGGGTCATCGACGGGCGGGCGGCGGCCCTGGCCGGCGCCTTCTGGCCGGGGCCCCTGACGGTCGTGGTCCCCAGGAGCCCGGCGAGCCCGGCACGCACGGCTGGCATCGGCGGCGACGGCACCACCGTCGGGATCCGCATGCCGGCGCACCCCACCCTCCTTCGCCTGCTGGCCGACACCGGTCCCCTGGCCACGACCTCCGCCAACCGTTCCGGCCAGCCGACCCCGCGCAGCGTCGAGGAGATCGAGGAGGTGTTCGGCAACGCGGTGGCGGTCTACCTGGACGGGGGACCGGCCACCGGCGGCCCGCCTTCGACGGTGGTCGGCCTCGCCGGCCCGAGCCCGAGCCCAGGGCCGATCCTCCTGCGGGCGGGGGCCGTGCCCTTCGCCGAGGTGATCCGGATCCTGGGGGGGTGACCGGGCACCGACCCCAGGTCGCCCCGAGGGGGTACAGCGCGATAATCTCCGTTCCCCACCCACTGGGTGGGGGAACGAGCCCGCATCCGAGCCGGGGAGAGCCAGCGCCCAATGCGTATCCGCGAACAGCTCGACGAGCTTGCGGCCAAGCTGGCACGAGCCCAGCAGGAGCTTGCCGTCGCCCGCGAGCAGATCGCCTTCCAGTCCGGCGTCGCCGACGAGGCCCAGGTGCGGATGGTGGTGTCCGGCACCCCCCTGGCCGATCGCGAGTACCGTGAGGCCCGGGACGACCTGGAGCGCCTCAAGCGCCACGAGGAGCGGACCCGAGCGCTGATCACCGAGCTCAACGAGGAGCGGGACCACCTTCTCGAGCGCCTTTTCGAAGACATCGACAGCGCCGAGACCCGCCCGGCGAACGGGAGCCGCCGCCAATGACCGCCCGAATTGTGATCGCCGAGGACGAGGCCATCATCCGCATGGACCTCCGGGAGATGCTCGAGGAAGAGGGCTACGAGGTCGTCGGCGAGGCCGCCGACGGCGACGACGCCATGCGCCTCGCCGAGCAGCTCCGGCCCGACCTGGTCATCCTCGACATCGTCATGCCGCAGACCGACGGCCTGGCCGCGGCCGAGCACATCGTCGAGCAGGAACTGGCTGCGGTGCTCATCCTCACGGCCTTCAGCCACCGGGACAAGGTAGCCCGCGCCACCCGGGCGGGGGTGATGGCCTACCTGGTCAAACCGTTCGACAAGGCCGACCTCATGCCGGCCATCGAGGTCGCCGTCCAGCGCTGGAACGAGGCCCGGGTCCTCGCCAACGAATCGAAGAACCTCACGGAACGGCTGGAAACCCGCAAGCTGGTGGAGCGGGCCAAGGGCGTCCTGCGGGACCGCCACGGGCTGTCCGAGGAGGACGCCTTCCGGCTCATCCAGCGGATCTCGATGGAGCGAGGCATGCCGATGCGGAAGGTCTCCGAGCGCCTACTCGACGGCGACGTGTGGAACGGGCGCTGGCTGACCTGAGCGCCAGATTTTCCAGTCGTCGTCCGCTCCTTTCGGAGCGTTCGACGACCCCCGAATAGGAGCCAGGGGGGAGTAGCAGCTCATCCCCTCCGCTTCGCTCCGGGGGCTGCTACTCCCCCCTGGACCCCCCTACTGGCGGGGCACCAGTCGGAACCCCTCCGCGGAGTCCCTGACCTCCCAGCCTGCCTGGTCGATCTCCTGCCGCAGCTCGTCCGACGCCTCGAAGTCCTTGCGCCTGCGGGCCTCCAGGCGACGCTCGGCGAGGGCCATGACCTCGGGGGGTGCCTCCTGCTGGCGGGTGAGTGACCCGAGGCCGAAGATGCCCAGGGCCCTGCGCAGCAGGTCGAGGTAGCACGCCGCCCGCCACCGGTGCAGGACGGCGAGGGCCTCGGCGGTGTTGAAGTCGTCGTCGAGGACGGCGGCGAGCTGCTCCCACTCGCCCTCCGGGGCGGCGACCCCGGGGCTCCCAAAGGCGTCCCGGAACCGGGCGGCCTGCGCCCGGGCGGACTCGAGGGCGGTGTCGGAGAAGTCGATCGAGCTGTGCCAGTGGGCGCCCATGAAGAACACCAGCAGCGTCTCGGGCCCCCAGGCGGTGAGGGCCGCGTGCAGGGAGACGTCGTTGCCCAGCGACTTGTGCATGTCGGCCCCGGACATCTCGAGC